>JALYOY010000068.1 GCA_030856655.1 Pseudomonadota bacterium
CGGCCGTGCAGGACTTCGCCAAATGGACTCCGTCGGCAGGAATCCTGCTGCTCCTAGCTTCGGTGCTTGCAGTCACGCTGAGCAATTCCACGCTCGCCCCGGACTTTAATGCATTTTGGGAACTGCCCCTGGGGTTTACTTTTGCAAACACAGGGTTCGATCTCTCGCTGCATCACTGGATCAACGACGGGCTGCTGGTTATTTTTTTCCTGGTTGTCGGCCTGGAGATCAAGCGGGAATTTACAGTCGGCCATCTCGCAAGCCGGAGCTCCATGATGTTGCCGATTGCCGCGGCCATTGGCGGCATGGCGGTACCGGCGCTGTTTTACCTGATACTGGTGCCGGAGGGACCGGAAGGTGCCTGGTCGCTAGGCTGGGGTGTGCCGATGGCGACGGACACCGCATTCGCCATCGCATTGATCGCCATGATGGGCAAACGGGTCCCGGTCGAATTACGGGTCTTTCTGACTGCGGCCGCGATTGTCGACGACATTGGCGCGATCATCGTTGTGGCGATCTTCTATTCCGATCAGCTGCATATTGGCTATCTTGGCGGCGCAACCGCAATCGTGGGATTGCTGGTCCTGATTAACCGGGGAGGTGTGTATCGCGCCCCTCCCTATGTATTCCTGGGGGTCGGCCTGTGGGCTTGCGTGTACGCCAGCGGCATCCATGCGAGCTTGGCGGGCGTCGTTCTCGCACTTTTGATACCGACCCGTCCTCCGCCCAATCCACAGGTGCTGATGCAGCAAGCCGATGCGATCCTGACAGCGGAAACCAAGCGCGGACACGAAGTCTTGCGGTACGGCCCTTCAGAGCCCTCGCTGGAAGCATTGGATGCCATCCACGAGCGGCTGGAATCGCCGGCCGACCGCATGCTCCGCAATGCCGCGCCGAGATCGAGCTACGTGGTATTGCCCTTGTTCGCCCTCGCCAACGCCGGGGTGGTGGTGGATACAGCCGTATTAAATGGCCACGCGGACCTGATGCTCGGAACCGCAGTCGCCCTGGTGATCGGCAAACCGCTCGGGTTCGTTGCCGCGTCAGCGTTGGCGGTACGGCTGGGCGTCGCCATCAAGCCGGTGGCGTACTCCTGGCGCCAATTGGCCGGTGCCGGCGCACTGGCCGGCATCGGCTTTACCATGTCGCTCTTCATAGCAAGCCAGGCCTTTGATGTGCCCGCCGACTTCGCCGCCGTCAAAATCGCGATTTTTGCAGGCTCGATCTTATCGGCTATTATCGGCGTAGCCGTATTGTGGAATGCGAAGCCTGATTCCAATCCGAATTAAGAAACAAGCCCGCGCGAGCCGGCCTTGTATTGAATTCGTCGTGGACCTTTCATAGGACGGAGGGGGCGAAGCAACCATCAAAACCAGTCACTGCACGACACATCATCCGCATGCTCAGCAGAGCGGTGGTTGCGCTTCGCTCCACATGTCCTACAATAATGTGTGACGCCGCACAGATACGCCATGATTTCAGGCGCAGCCTCAGTATTTTTTATCATATTGGCCTATGAGCTACACGCGATTCTCGCAACCGTAATTTTTTTCCAACAAGGAGCGATCATGACGACAAAGAAAGCATGGGCAGTCTGGAAGGGCGGCATCAAGGATGGCGGCGGCACCATCTCCACCGAAACCGGCGTACTCAAGGAAGCGCCGTACGGTTTCAAAGCGAGGTTCGAAGACGGCAAGGGCACCAATCCGGAGGAGTTGATTGCTGCCGCCCATGCCGGCTGTTTCTCGATGGCGCTTTCTTTAATGCTGGGAGACGCGGGCTTGACGGCGGAAAGAATCGAGACGCATGCCGATGTCACACTTGATAAGATTGGTGAGGGCTTCGAGATCACTGCGAGCCATCTGAGCGTGATGGCAAAAATACCTGGCGCGGACCAAGCAAAGTTCGAGGAAATCGCAAACAAGGCAAAGGTCGGGTGTCCCGTATCGAAACTGTTGAAGGCAAAGATCACAATGGATGCCAAGCTAGAATCCTGATACTTTTCTCATTCGGGGCGATGCCAAAATCACGCCGCGAATAAGCTCCGGTTAATGAAATGGACTCCTCCTTCTGGTGACTGTTTATCCTAATTACAGTCTGGCACCACACTGCGGTGCCGTTAGGAGGGAAGAGTCCCATTTCATTGACCTTTCCTCATTTCACGCCGCCTTGCCGTAGAGGACGATTTGTTATTTCTCCAAATTGCATCTTACGTTTTTAGGCATGCGCCTATTGGTTTAACGTACGGCTTTTCTCCCTTTAGCCATCACTTTCTCGCTTCGATTCTTCAGGTCCGGCAGGCTGCCAAGCAAATTTATGCGCAATTATTTTCGATTTGATTATTTTCTGGATTGGTCTATAGATAATTAATGTAGTGCATCGGAAACATCAGTTACAGAGAATCTTCAAATAAAGCGAGGAAATGAGGAGCATAGTATGACGACAAATAAACCCCAAACCACCGATTTTACAAAGGACGTTCTTGGTCGTTACATCAACAATGGACTGGATGAAGCCTTAAATAGCACCAGCCAGAACGGGCGGCGGCCGGACGGTTCTCCCACCAATGACGCTCGGCCTTTCAATGTGATTGTGATAGGGGGCGGCAGCTTCGGGCCCGTGTTTGCGCAACATCTGTTCTCGAAAGACCAGACCCACAGCCACCGCATCCTGGTGCTTGATGCCGGCTCGCTGCTGCTCACTGAGCATGTTCAGAACTATCCCCCGCTCGGACTAGGGGTACCACCGCCTACTGAAACCGACCCTTTCGTGCCTCGCAACGAAGTATGGGGGCTGCCCTGGCGTGCGGAGCCGTCAAAAGTACCGCAGGGCTTCCCCGGACTGGCCTATTGCCTGGGAGGACGCTCCCTCTATTTTGGCGGCTGGTCTCCACAATTGCTGAATACCGCTACCGATACGGAAATGCCGCCGGAGCGGTGGCCCGCCAGCGTCGTGGATGACTTGAATGACAAGTATTTTGCGGAGGCTGCGCAACAAATCGGTACCAATCAAACGAATGATTTTATCAGCGGAGCCATGCACGATGCGCTGCGCAGGCAATTATTCGATGGGATCAGGAATAACAAAGTCCCTGGCGCGATCAAGCTGGCCGATCTGCCCTTGCACCTGGATGTACCTCCTGGCGTACCTGCCGTCATCAAGGAGCAATTCAAGCTGGAAGCGCCCTTGGCTGTCCAGAGCCGCGCAGGCTCCGGATTATTCCCTTTCAACAAATTCAGCGCAATGCCTCTGCTGGTCAAAGCGGCACGCGCGGCTTCCACCGAGTCGATGCACGCTGTAGGCTATCCGGATGATGTCAAGAAGCGATTCATGGTGGCGCCTCACTGCCGCGTAATCCGGCTTGTTACGACTGTCGGGAACGGGCTGGGCCGGGTAACCGGAGTGGAATGTGAGACCTATCTGCCGGTTTGCGGGGACGGCTCAAACGTACAAAAGCAGCGCGTGACAATTCCCGTGGCGGATAACGGTAACATCATCATCGCGCTGGGCACCATAGAAAGTACGCGCCTCGCCCTGCTCTCGTTCCAGGGGATTACGAATTACGACAGCATTGGCAAGAACCTGATGGCGCACCTGCGTTCCAATCTCACCATCAGCATTCCGCGCACGTCGCTGTCCAGCCTCGATCCAGCCGTGAAAGCACTGCAGGCGTCGGCCTTGTTCGTAAAGGGAAGGCATGCCTTCCTCGATGGATCGGGCAAGGGTTATTTCCACTTGCAGATTACGGCAGCGGGGCTCGATAAACTGAGCCCCGACTCCGAGGCCGAGCTCTTCAAGAAAATTCCCGACCTGGATAGCATGCTGCCGCTGCAGGAAGTGAACGACCACACGGTAGTCATCACCATTCGTGGCATCGGCGAAACTCAGGAACAGAATCCCGGCAGTCATATCACGTTGGCGAACGAAACCGATGAAGTCGGCGCACAGCGCGCATTGGTGGCGTACGATCTCAGTGCGAACGACTTCGAACTCTGGGACGCGATGGACCGAGCCTCCGATGACGTAGCGAAGATTTTCGCCGGTGGGAATGGCTTTACTGTCTTCACGGCAACTGGCCCTCAGACCGTTGCGCCAACAGCAGACTTGAAACAACTTGTACCCTATACACCTGTCTGGCAAGGCGGGCGGCGCGACGGCATGGGCACTACCCATCATGAGGCAGGGCCGCTTTGGATAGGCGACGATCCCAACACTTCCGTTACCAATGCCAATGCCCGGTTTCATTTTATCGACAACGCCTATGTCGCCGGACCCGCCCTGTTCCCCACGGTCGGCTCACCCAATCCCATGCTGACGGGCGTTGCATTAGCGCGCCGGCTGGCGGACCAGCTCACCGTTGCGGCATTTCACCCGGATGCTGGATACACCATGCTGTTCGACGGCGCAAACAGAAATAAATGGCGCATGTCGACTATCACAAAACAGGCCAATAACTACCCCGGCGGCGTTCTTCTCGTCGACCGCTCTCTGGAATCGGTGCCTGGAAATGATGTTGGCATGTTCTGGCATACTGATCCGGCACCTCACGATTTCTCACTTAAACTTGAGTGGTTGCGCTGGCGTGAGGATGATAACTCGGGAGTGTTCATTCGATTTCCGCACCCCGACAGTAAAAACTACAACAACACCGCTTATGTCGCGATTGATTTTGGTTTCGAGATCCAGATCGATCAGCTTGGGCGTCCCGATGGCGCGCCCATTCGCAAGACCGGCGCAATCTATGGCTTCGACGCGCCTAACAATCCGGAGAACCTTCCGGTAAAACCGGTGGGAGAATGGAACGAATTTGAAATTCATGCCCAAGGGCAACATTACACCGTGTTCCTCAATGGTGAAAAAATCACGGAGTACGAGAACCCTGATCCAGCGCGCGGCCAGCCTAGCGCAGGCAGTATGCCCAGCTTTATCGGCTTGCAAACCCATACCGGGCGGGTAGCGTTTCGCAATATCCAGATTAAAGCATTATGAGGTCGGGGCTTTATCATCAAAAACTCTCCATGAATGAATGACGTCACTTATCGGGTCCGTGCATGCCAGGTATATTTCTCAAATTTTACGTAAGCGAATACCGCGAACACAATGGCATTCTTTTATTCGAGTGGCTGTTGGAACGCGCGAAAAAAAACGGCATTCACGGCGGCACGGCCATGCGTGCGGTAGCCGGCTTCGGGCGGCGCGGCACACTGCACGAAGAAACTTTTCTTGAGCTTGCGGCAGACCTGCCGGTGGAAGTGGGTTTTGTTCTGAACGAAGAGGAAGCCGTGCGTTTTCTGGATGTGTTGCAAGCGGAAAAGCTGGACCTGTTTTACGTCAAATTCCCGGTCGAGTACGGATTCCTGCCGTATTGATCGCATGGCGGGTTGCGTTGTATTTGCACCGGCCCGAATGCGTCCGCCGCGTAAGCGCTATTTCAGCCGGTATCACCGGGAGCATCAAAGTGCAACGCATCGATGGCTACCTTTACAAAGCTTTGCGTCGACGCGAGGTAGTCCCAACGCTCGACCGAGCAGTGGCGCTGCCGTTGCAAGGCGCCATAACGGATCAGGTTGATCGAATTGCTCCCACCGTAGCGCACGCGCTGCGATACCGCCGTGCCGGCCTGCACAGCCCAAACCGGGCGTGCGAGCCCGGCATGGGTTGCATGCAGCGCGCATACGTACGGCAGGTGGATGTGGCCGCCCAGAATCAGGTCAGCGCCGGCGGCAGCCCATCGGCGTATGGCGTTAGCATAACCGTGCAGCAGATTGATCTCATCCTCGGCCTGTGTCACGCACACTGGTTGGTGCGTTACCACGACGCGCAATTGGGTCGCGGTCGCCATTTCGAGGCGGCTCGCCACCCGGTCAATTTGTGCTTTGGACACCTCGCCGTCGGTGTGGCGGTAACGGCGGGTGGTGTTGAGAGCGATGGCAAGCAGCCCGTCCGACTCGAACATCGGCTCGAGGTCGACGCCGAATTCGCGGCGGTAGTTCCCATAGGGGTTGAAAAGCCGGGCTACGAAATTGAACAGAGGAATGTCGTGATTGCCCGGAATTACGAGGATTGCCGGCACACCGAGCCGGTCGGTGAAGGTTTTGGCGGAGCGAAACTGGCTGCGGCGCGCCCGTTGCGTGATGTCGCCGGATAACACGACCAGTTCCGGCGCCTCGTCGTGCACGAGGCGCACCAGTGCTTCGACTACTGGCGGCTGCTCTGTGCCGAAATGCGGGTCGGAAATGTGAATCAGCAGCTTCATAGGTTTAAGCCTGAGCCGGAGTGTCGCGCTTAGGCATCGTGTCGGGCTTGAGCAAATACAGCGGCTGCGGCGAAATACGAAATTCGAGCGGCGCATCCATCCAGACAACCTCGCCGTCTGTCGCGACCTTTACGCGACGCTTGAGGTAACGCCATTGCGTTACTGTCATGCGCTTGAAGCCGAAGCTGATGACGTTATCCGCTTCGCCCAACTTGCCGTACGCCCCGCGCACCAGTAACCACAACATCGCCATCGTTCCGATTGGTCGTAGCGTGATGGCGGCGAGTCCGCCGTTCTCGATCGCATCGTCAAGCGGAATGCCGATTTGCTCCAGCTGCAGTTGGTTGTTGCCCACAAATAGCGTCGGAGTACGAATATCGTGAGTCTCTCCGTGATGCTCCAGGCTGATGCGCAGCTGCCGTTGATGACCCAGTAAGGTTATCAGTCCGGACGCAAACGCGACTAGCCGACTGCGCCCGTATTGCTGTTTGAAAGCCTCGCGATCTTCGAGCGCCTGCGGGTAAAGTCCCAGGCTTGCATTAACCAGGAATAGGCGATCGTTAACAAGGCCCACTTGAACCGGCTGGCTGCGTGCGGTTAACAGCGCCCGGGTGGCCTCGGCCGTATCGGACGATATGCCATGCTGGCGCCCGAAATAATTGAACGTACCCTGAGGCAATACGCCAAGAGGGCAACCACTACTCAGCGCTGCCTGCGCCACGGTATTTATAGTGCCATCGCCGCCCGCTACCACAACCGCACCGCCACGTTCACAAGCCTGCTCCACTGTCTGACGCGCAATGTGGCCAAGCTGTGCCGCGTCCTCGACCACCACTATTTGATGGGTGCGGCCCGCCTGGGTTAGCACATCCTCAATAGTCGCACGAACGGCGGATGTGTTGTTGTGGCCAGATCCGGCATTGAGAATGATGAAGAGCGAAGGCGCGGATTCGTCTGCAATGGAGGACATCATAATTTTTAAAAGAACTAGACAAGGGGACGATAGCCGGTAATCAGCGGCAAGTCCATGCCGCCGCATTTCATGGAAAGGAGTATGTGAATTTTTTCGTTATCCTTGATCCTGAATCCTGCTGTTTGGGGAAGGATGGAGTGCGATTTTTGGTACAGCGAAAGGCGCACTCGACTGGCGTAACCACACAGGACGGAACACCAGCTTAAGGCGTAGGACGCTTCGCGTCGCTTATACACCTTATGGCTATCTCTGCGGTCTGCAACAACAGGTCTTCATGCGGTGCGCTGTGGCCGTTGAGAGATTTTTATCGCCTCTGCATAGATCAGTACAGGCGTTGCGCCTGCCGCGCAGACTCCTAGAAATTAGCCTTCTTCATATTGAACTACTATTTGTTTTTGTGACTTTGACTGCCAGCCTTGGCATGCTGCTCTGAACTGCCGCCGTGGCTGCTTTCACCACCTTTTCGACCGATATCAGACATGTGTTTTCTGTCTCCACTCACTGCTTCGCCGCCTTTTTGGCCAGCTTGGCGAGCTTCATTGGAATCGAACTCATGCGCGGTCCCTTTCTCATGAGCGGCTTTTCCACCCTTGCTTGCAATTTCTTTTTGCTTGTCTTCATCCATGGAAGCGAAGCCCCGCTTGCTTCCCTGACCGCTACTACTGGCTTTATTTGAAGGCATGTTTATCTCCTGAATGTAAATATTTAAAAACCTGCCACGAAGTAGCGGGTTCTCCCTACCATCAACGCAAAGAGTAACTATATCCTAGGAAGAAAAATCACCTTGATCTGTACGGTGCCATACAGAGCATTCGAATCGACACGTGCACAATTTGCCGCATAGTCCCTCTGCTTCGAATCATTCGTGCATTCCCGCTGGCAGACCTTTTTGATCTGCGGGAGAGTGCTCTCATGCCACGCATTCCATCTTGAAATAGATGAGGGCGGAAAAATGCTCGTATGAAGGACTATTTTATTTAGATATCAGTGATAAATTTGCCACTCAGGAGACCGCTATGGATAAGATCAGTGACTTAATGAATGTATCGGCCCAGTCGCCGAAGCGCTCTCCGAGATTTCAAGCCCTCCCCTGAATACCCGTTACGATATTGCCTAACGCAGGCCCGCCATTAACCGATATTCGATCTTCAGCGAGTGCCCGGCGGCGAAAAAGATCGAAGATCTGCGGGAAAAATAGGATCGGGATGAAAGATAATTATGAGTAATAAAGGAGGAGTTATGGCGACAGTTAATCCGATTCAGGTACAAAAATTTTTATCCGGCATGCACTATCCGGCGAGCAAGGACGAACTGTGAATCACGCCAATGAACTCCGCAGACGAGTATGGCGTGGGACGAAGCGACACTGTGCAATATCATCAAGAGGAAGATTTCCGTCGAACGTTTCTGTTGCAATTATCGCCGGTGCGGATGATTATTATCTTGCGGTATTAGAAGGAGCTTAAGGAACCCTTGAAACTACTTCTTCAAAGGAGAAAAAACCATGTTACATGCCGAAGACTCAACGAGTGCAGATCGCGTTCGTCACTCAACAGCATCACATGTGAACCTCGAAATAGATCGTCAGACAAATAGCAACATCCGGCGTTATGCCAACAGTAGCCCGGAAGTTATCCATAGACACATCGAGGAGCTCGACAAAGAGTGGGACGTCGAACGTGCGCTTGAAGTCAATGCCTCGACACTGGCCTTAACCGGTCTTTTGCTCGGCGTGACTGTCAACAAAAAATGGCTTGTGTTACCAGGTGTTGTACTGACATTCCTGCTGCAGCACGGGCTGCAGGGATGGTGCCCGCCTTTACCCCTTTTGCGGCGCTTGGGTGTACGTACACGGGGCGAAATCGACCGGGAAAAATATGAGCTAAAGGCGTTGCTTGAGGGAAGGTAATCTCCGCTTCGAGTAACATGAGGGTGGGCCTGGAGCCGGAAGGCTGGCGGCCCTCTCGTGTACCCGAGAAATCCGCATCCGGGAAAATAGCGGCATTTACCGAGTGATTACATTGCCAAATTCGAGGAAGCGGTATACGTCCTGCACTGCTTCCGGAAGAAGACGCAGGCAATCAGCAGACGGGACATTACAGAGGCACGTTATCGTGCCGTAACCATGGCTTAATGCCAATCCGAGATCACACGTTTCATATATCCATCAAATAGCGGTACCGTGAAGCTATTGTCGCCATGTGATGGGCTGTAAATCATTCCTTTGCGAATTAACGTTGCGCGAATCGGCGCAACAGTTTGCACTTCCTTATTTAGCAAGTGCGCAATGTCCCCAGATCTGTGAGGTCCCGGTCCAAGCTCAGCCATGGCACGTAAGTATTTTTTCTCAGTGGGAGCAAGACGATCAAATCGTACCCGAAAAAAACTGGCGTCAACTTCAGAAATAGCCAAGTCGGCGGCAGATATGGCATCTTGACGCGTCATAGATGAGTTATTAGCACAACCCCAGCTTTGTTTCCCCACTCCTGGAGAAAATAATCTCATCGCGTCCGGCAATTTCTGGGGGTAAAGTGCCGGCACCCGGTGCATAGGGGTTAGTTCGAGGGTCCATATATAGTTAAGTTAACATAGGTTATTTAAATAGACTAACTTATACTAATTTAGCTATATTAGAAATCAACCTAAGGCTGACGGTTTGTAAGGAATAGTCAGCTTCGGTCTAGCCTTCCCGCATTGGGTGTAGCCTTATGACTACCGCATAAGGCGCATCACGGCGCGAAATAACGGTCACGTCAGCATCCATGACAACCTGATCAATGACATCTTTCAAGCTGTTTCGAGCCTCGGAAAAATTTACGATACGCATGTCTCGCGCTCCTTTTACTTGCAATTCTCGATCTTGCGATTACTTTCTTACTTTCCGCAGTTGCTATATACGTTGTTTTCACATAAGTTGTACGGTGAATAGCACAAGTATGCAGCCGCAAGGCAAAACGGCTAAAACGGAAGGATTCTCTAATAGCAATCAAACCTGATACAACTGAATGAGGTTACCGCAAGTATCCTCGAATACAGCGAGAGTTGCCGGTCCTGATTCCGTTGGCTCCATGTTGAACACCACGCCCAATTTTGTCATTCTTTTGTATTCTTTTTGAATATTATCGACAGCGAACGCCGTTAGGGGTATGCCTTCCTCAAAGAGCGTTTTTTGGTACGCCTTGGCCGCCGGTATCTCCATTGGTTCAAGCAGCAACTCGATATCGGCCGGCCCGTCGGGCGAGACAACAGTCAGCCACCTGGCGTCCCCTGCCGGCATATCGGTTTTTTTGATAAAACCCAGGATTTCCGTGTAAAACTTGAGGGCCTTGTCCTGGTCATCAACAAATACGCTACTCAGTTTGATCTTCATAAAATAAAGTTCTTCCTTCAAACGTGACGGTCCATCTACTCACTAGCAGTTATGCCGCTAGCAATTCGGCGCATATCCAGTACTGACCATGCACCGCTATAGAATCAGGCAATTCTAAAGGATTATGTCTCATTCCAGCAATAATCGCCTTAATGCCTTTCACAGGCATCCATGCTATATAACGATCGCATAAACCCAGCGCCAGCGGCCAATGCGTCACGCATGGACGCCCTTATACCTACGCCGTTAGGGCCGGTGATGAACGCACGATACTCATTACCTGCAGCCGTGATGGACGATCCGACGACCCTGCCCGACTCGTTGATTCCCCAAGCAATACTACCATTTCCCCTCAGCGTACCTAGATCCCTCATACCTATGCCATTAGGGCCAGTGATGTATGCATGCGAAAAACCATTAGCCAACTGGGCCTCTCCCACTGCCTGCCCCGAATTGTTAATTCCGTGAGCTAGGCTAGTAGTTCCGCCCAGCGTACCCAAATCCCTTATGCCTACCCCACTGGACCCGACGATGGCTGCATGATCAAGACCGTCAGTGGTTCGGGAATACCCCACTACCTGCCCCGAATCGTTAATTCCGGGAACATAATTTAAGCCTGATAAGTTTGCTTCGCTACTACGTTCCGTTCCCGCGTAATATCCTACTACCTGCCCCGAATCGTTAATTCCAAAAGCAACATTATAGTTTCCTGTACCCAGGGGATTCACAGTCCTACTGTTGACATAATGAATGAAGTCTCAGCGGAGGTATGAGCAGCATAAGCGAGACTGGTGCTAAAGGCTGCGGCCAGGAAAATATTTCGGGCCTTGGGGCTATGAGTCATCTTCATGATGTGTATGCTCCATAAAAGTTTTCTCGTTGCGGAGGACCCCGCTTTTCAGCATAGACCTTGCAATGGGAATCCTCGAGGCCAGCTTGAATGAATAGGATTGATGGGAATTTTGCTGCTTAAAATCCCGACGCAAACATGCTCAGGCGAGTGAACTGGCCAGGGGCTGAACGCTTGGGGAAGATGTAAGTTGACGAGCCTCGAATAACGAAAGATCAGCCGGGCGAGGCTTTTACCAAGCTAGGCGTACATTCTGACCACACAACTTGTTAACTCTTGCGCAAGTGCTTGCCACGAGGAACCTGAGCTGTTAGAGAGCTCGTAATGCCTCTGCCAAGCGTGTGGCGCACGGAAGAGCGACGTATATTGGACTTTTCCCGTATGACGGAGCTCATAGGCGTTTCCCGATATAAGGTCTACTGCCTGCAAATCAATAAGCATATAAAATTTGGCAAGGTGCTGAAGTGTCGAAGAAACTTACGCTTTTTATGTGCCTGTTATGAGTTATCGCCATAAGTATCTATTTGGAAATGATAATTATTGGTGGCCTAAAACTTGCTTCGAGTATTTAAGGGGGTCCCTCAATCATAATGGCATATTGGCCGTGGAACTAAATTGTTGGGCTAATTTTGAATTCCTCAAGGGGTAGAGAGTCTAATGGCAAAAATTACCGTAATGTATTACGACAGCTATAGTAGTGAAGAAAATGACGCAGTCAGATCAAAGGGACCCGCGACACTTAACGCAATTGAATACTTAAAAGCAACCCCGATCCTCGAAACAGCGC
Source organism: Pseudomonadota bacterium (assembly GCA_030856655.1). Lineage (GTDB taxonomy): Bacteria > Pseudomonadota > Gammaproteobacteria > Burkholderiales > Nitrosomonadaceae > Nitrosospira. The sequence continues at coordinate 12,237 of JALYOY010000068.1, forward strand.
AACAAGTTGACGATGCCTGGTTAGATGAAAATGGCTTACTTAAAGACGAATATCTTTAATGTGGTCGGAGTATCCGAACAACGTAAAGCGCGGCGGGACCTGTAGGCGAACCTGACTGAAAATAGTACGCTAGCTGAACCAAATACTTTGCTCACAGTAAAGGCGGGTAGCCCTTAATCGTCTTTAAAATATCACCCAAGCGCTTTAACATATCACTCCAGCGAATGGGTTTCTGCAAAATAGATATTTTCATAATATCCTTTAGTCTTATTCCGTAAAACCATAGGACAGCATATCTGTTCAGCCTAAAAGTGCCATTGGACCTTGGTACAAATAACCAGCCTTAAGGCGCCGCTCACCAAACATCCGGTGTTCGGTGCGATAGCCCTGCCATCCGGAGGATATGGTCTCGTGCTCTTGTTCGAGTATCTGGCGACGACGCTCTGAGGAATGCCGAAAAACTTGCTATCTCATCCGGTGTTCGAAGGCTGTGTAAAACAAGAACACAAGCGTAGCGAGACTCTGCATGCCCATCATTTTCTGCCAATTACTCGGCAAGTTTTTCTATTTTACCTGCCTTGCTGACCGCCCGACATTGCAGCGCAATGCCTGTCAGGCTGCCCGGATCCGATTCGGGGCCGAAATGAACGGTAATCGCGGTCGCGATTCGGCCTTCCGGGCACTCCACCCAATTCTTCCAGTTATCGCAATTGCGCCGCAAGGCGATCGGCGCATTGAGATCGGACAGCATGGATTTTCCGGATAAAACAGACGAATCTGGCGAGGTTGACGTCTCGGCGTATTTGGCCGGCAATTCGGCCACGTTCCCGTTGCCGTCGATTGCGCTCCCCCGAATCTGTAAACCTTTCACATGCGAGTTGTCCTGATCCATGCATGCCCGCAGCGCACGCACGAAAGTGCGTTGCTCGAATTCTACATCTCCAAATTCCAGTTTCATCTCGCTGCTGGTCGCTTTTGCGCCGCACAGATCCTTGATTGCGCCTGAATCTTCCTCGTATTTATTGACATCCTCGGTCATTGTCGCGACATAGCAGGGCTTGCCGTCGCGCTCCATGGACCAGAGCCCATAGACGCCATGCGTGCCCGTGGGCATGCCCAGCGTAAATGACGTTCCGCCGACTCCCGAGATTTCCGTGGGCGTAACCGCGCCGATCAGCGATACCGCCGTGATGCTGCCAGTCTTCGAAACCGTGGTGTCGCTGAACAGGATTGGTGAGGTGGCAAGAATAGAAAAAGCGAATACGGCGCGCAGTGCAACGGCATGTCGATTAGTTCTCCCGCATGTATGCATGATATCTCTCCTGTCTCTGATAATCCTGAATGCGGCAGTTGGCCGCTCGGTTTTTGTCAGGATGATGGAGCGAAGCGTAACCCATCGCTCAGCATCCTAACGCTGATTCATGGCGCTCATCGGATGTCACGGCAATTTCTCAAGCGCGCACTTGCCCATGTCCAACGTCAACCCCTTCTCCCCGTAGCCCCACACAGCCGTAAAGTTAAGGGGTTTTTTATCGGTTATATCGGTGATATCGCTGTTGCCGCCGGTATGGATCGTTAAAGAAACAATTATTGGTTTGTTGCCGGGATGGGCGGCCGGTTCCAATTTTCCGATAGCGGTAATCCTCCCCGTTCCCTCCGAAGCCGTGTGCTCGAATAAGGTCGCCTTGGCTGCATAGCAATTTGTCCACAGACACGCCGCGAGTACATTGGTTTTCACATTGAACGTAAATGACTCCGCATGCTGGAAGCCATCGGTTGCCTTATCGCACTGACCTCTCGCGCACTCATACTGAGTGTCCGGCGTGCAATGGTATTCCCTGTATTCCTGGCGTTCCTGCGCGAAACCTGCCGCGCTTGACAGCACCATCAATAAAAACGGGAATACAGCCGCAACCCCTGCCCGCCAGTCCCTTTCACGGCGGCAATGAGTTACGGTTCTGCGATGGTGAATCCCCATTCCTTCAGTTGAGAGATAAAAGACGGTAGATCCCTGGCGGTCGCAGGCTGCACATGCATCAGTACATTGAAC
>JALYOY010000038.1 GCA_030856655.1 Pseudomonadota bacterium
TTGCCGACAAGGTGGAGGGCAATCTGCTGGCAGCCCATCAGGAACTCAAGAAACTTGCGCTGCTTTATCCAGCGGGCGCGTTATCTTTTGACCAGGTGAAGGATGCGGTACTGGATGTGGCCCGTTACGACGTTTTCAAATTATCAAAGGCAATGATGGCTGCTGATACCGTTCGTTACACTCGTATATTGGAGGGCTTGAAGGGCGAGGGTGCTGCGCTCCCGTTCATTGTCGTAACACTCGCAGGACATATTCGTGCCCTTATCACTATTCGTAAAGGATTAGATTCAGGCAAGGCTCTCATGCAACTGATGAATCAAGCCAGAGTGTGGGGTGACCAGCAAACAGTGATGGAAAATGCGGCCAGGCGCCTCGGTCTCAGGCATTTGATACGGGCCTTGTTGCATGTGGCTAAAATAGACAGGATCAGCAAAGGCGTCGCGCAGGGTGATGCCTGGGATGAATTGCTGCAACTGGGATTACGCTTCGTAGTCCCCAAGCGAGAGCAGCAATGAAGCGAGTCTGCGCCTGTCCTAAACTGTATTCACAGTCCCACATCAGCGTTAAAATCCACACTTATTGCCTAACGAAACTGTAATATGGAAATCATAGACATCAAAACTTACATGCAGTCGGTAGGGCGTGAAGCCCGTATGGCATCGCGCTTGATAGCCAAGGCCGAGACTGCCGTCAAAAACCAGGCACTTACCATAATGGCTATGGCTATTAAACGCGACGAGCAGAAGTTGCTGGCAGCCAATGCTGCAGACATAGAAAGCGCAAAAGCCAAAGGCTTGGATCCGGCTTTGGTTGACCGTTTAACATTGACTTCCAGAGGCGTTGCAGGCATGGCGGAAGGTCTTCTGCAAATCGCCGCGCTGGCTGATCCGGTCGGTGAAATCAGTAACCTGAATTATCGCCCTGCCGGCATCCAGGTTGGAAAAATGCGGGTTCCGCTTGGTGTGGTCGGCATCATCTACGAAGCGCGCCCTAACGTTACGGCGGATGCCGCCGGCTTATGCTTGAAGTCAGGTAACGCGGCGATTTTGCGTGGCGGGTCGGAAGCGATCCATAGTAACCGGGCTATCGCGGCTTGCGTGAAAGAGGGGTTGACGGAAGCCGGCCTGCCGGCGACTGCGATACAAGTGATCGAAACCACCGACCGCGCCGCTGTGGGTGAGCTTATTACCATGAAAGAGTTCATCGATGTAATCGTGCCCCGCGGCGGCAAGGGACTGATCGAGCGTATCTCTAATGAGGCGCGCATCCCTGTCATCAAGCATCTGCATGGTGTATGTCATATTTATATAGACGATAAGGCCGATATGGACAAGGCAATTCGCATTGCCGACAACGCCAAGACTCAGCGTTATGGCACCTGCAACACCATGGAAACTCTGCTGGTGCACGAAGGCATTGCAAGGGAAGTTCTGCCTCCGTTATGTAAAATCTATTTCGATAAAGGCGTGGAACTGCGCGGCGATGCGGCTTCCCGCACCATCGTTGCACAAATGAATGAGGCTACGGAAGAGGACTGGCATACCGAATATCTCGCGCCGATTCTGAGCGTGCGAGTGGTAAGCGGGCTTGATCAAGCCATTGAGCATATTGCAGTTTACGGTTCACAACACACCGATTCGATTATTACCGAGGACTATAGCCGCGCCCGCCGTTTCCTGCGGGAGGTCGATTCCAGTTCAGTCATGGTGAACGCGTCCACCCGCTTTGCCGATGGGTTCGAGTATGGCCTCGGTGCGGAAATCGGCATCTCTACCGACAAAATCCACGCTCGTGGCCCAGTGGGATTGGAAGGATTGACTAGCCAGAAATTCATAGTGCTGGGCGACGGACACATCAGGCAATGAGCGTCAGAAAAAACGGGAATTCAGTTTCTCCAACAGGTTGCCATGACTCAGCTTATCGAAATCAAGATTCCCGATATCGGTGATTTCAAAGACGTGCCCGTTATCGAATTGCTGGTGAAGCCAGGCGATGCAGTGGAAAAGGAAACACCGCTTATTACCCTGGAAACCGACAAGGCGACGATGGAGATTCCCGCGCCTCAAGCTGGCGTTGTGCAGGACGTCAAGGTCAAGATTGGCGACAAGGTCTCGGAAGGGACGCCCATACTTTTACTGGAAGCAGTGGCGGAGCCGGCCGAACCGATTGCGCCGGCCGAGCCGGTCGAGATGCCGACCTCTCCATCTGCATCGGCCGTAAAAAAGGATAATGGAGCAAAGGGTGACTCGCCCGCTGCAGTCAATGCAGCGCCTGCTCAGGGCCGCGCCACTGCTTCCATTCCACGTGGCGATATTCATGCCGATGTAGTGGTTTTGGGGGCAGGTCCGGGCGGCTACACCGCTGCATTCCGCGCCGCTGATCTAGGACTGGATACTGTGC
>JALYOY010000057.1 GCA_030856655.1 Pseudomonadota bacterium
TTTATATTGCTCAGCCACCGCTCTACAAAGTCAAGCATGGTAAGCAGGAACGCTATGTCAAGGACGACCATGAACTTAAACAATACCTGTTGGGGTTGGCGCTGAATGATGCGGAATTGCATACCCATGAAGATAAGCCGCCGCTTACGGGAGAGACGCTGGAAAAAATTGCTAACGAATACCTGCTGGCCGAAGCCGTGATCGAGCGCGTGAGCCGCCTCATCGATAGTGAAGTGATGCATGCGCTACTCCATCATCCGGACATAGATTTGAGTAGCGAAACCAGCGCTTCCGAAAGCGCCGCAAGGCTTGCGGCGCAGGTGGCCAGCATTAATATTACGCCGGAGTATGATATTGCAAACGAGGAGTACCGGCTGAAAATATACCGCATGCATCACGGCAACGCCCGTGCCAGCTATCTGGATCAGGATTTCCTGCATAGTGGGGATTACGCGCAGATAAAGCGAACCGCACAAGTGCTCGATGGTCTGATGGGGCCCTCGGCGTATGTCAGACGCGGCGAACAGAAACAATCTGTAAGCGACTTTAAACAAGCGCTCGACTGGTTGCTGCAGGAGGTAAAAAAAGGCATTGGCACACAACGCTACAAAGGGTTGGGAGAGATGAATCCCTCGCAGTTGTGGGAAACCACGATGGATCCCAAGAGCCGCCGTCTGTTGCGCGCCCAGATTGAAGACAGTATCGTCGCTGACGAAATTTTCACCACGCTGATGGGCGACGTAGTCGAGCCCCGCCGTGCGTTCATTGAGAACAATGCGTTGGGAGTGAGAAACCTCGATGTGTAGCCGAACCTTGCTAGGTTATCGAGATAGTTTTGTTGAGACACGTTCTAACCCATTTTTCTAAAATCTCGGAGAGCTGAGCCGCCATGTTTTCCCCGAAACTGACTCTGGAAAGTGTTGACCCCGAGGTATGGAAAGCAATCAAGGGCGAAGTGCAGCGCCAGGAAGAATATATCGAGTTGATCGCGTCGGAAAACTATGCCAGCCCGGCGGTACTGCAAGCACAGGGGTCGGTACTTACCAACAAATACGCCGAGGGTTATCCGGGCAAGCGCTATTACGGCGGCTGCGAGTACGTCGATATTGTGGAGCAGCTTGCGATAGACCGGGTAAAAGCGCTGTTTGGCGCCGAGTATGTCAACGTTCAGCCGCATTCCGGCTCGCAGGCCAACGCGGCGGTGTATTTGAGTGCTTTGAAACCCGGCGATACTCTTCTTGGCATGTCGCTTGCACATGGCGGCCATTTGACGCATGGCGCTTCGGTCAATCTTAGCGGTAAAATTTTCAACTCGGTTGCGTATGGACTTAAACCGGAAACCGAGGAGCTTGATTACGACCAGGTGGCGCGCCTGGCGCGCGAGCATAAACCTAAAATGATCGTGGCCGGGGCTTCCGCGTACGCGCTCGTCATAGACTGGAAACGTTTTCGTAAAATCGCTGACGAAGTCGGTGCTTATTTGTTCGTGGACATGGCTCACTATGCTGGTTTAGTGGCTGCGGGGTTTTATCCCAATCCTGTCGGGATCGCCGACTTTGTTACCAGTACCACCCACAAGACATTGCGTGGGCCACGTGGCGGCATCATCATGGCTAAGCCGGAGCACGAGAAGGCGCTCAATTCGGCAATTTTCCCGCAAACTCAGGGCGGCCCGCTCATGCACGTGATCGCCGCCAAGGCAGTGGCTTTCAAAGAGGCGGCGACCAGGGGGTTCAAGGATTACCAGGAACAGGTGATCGATAACGCTCGCGTGATAGCAAAGGTATTGCAAGAGCGTGGTCTGCGCATTGTCTCCGGCCGCACTGACTGTCATATGTTTCTAGTGGATCTTCGGGCCAAGCAGCTTACCGGCAAGCAGGCCGCGGAATCACTGGAGCTGGCGCATATTACCGTCAACAAGAACGCCATCCCCAACGACCCGCAGAAGCCCTTCATCACCAGCGGTATTCGTATCGGCTCGCCCGCTATAACAACGCGCGGCTTCAGGGAAATCGAAGCGGAACAGTTGGCAAATCTGATCGCCGATGTGCTGGACGCTCCTACCGATACAGCGGTCCTTTCGCATGTCGCGCATGAAGCAAAAACGCTGTGCGCGAAGTTCCCGGTTTATAAGGGTTGATTGCGCTCACAGCGGCAGAAATGGCCAACGACAGCGTGATCAGGCGGCAAATGGCACCCGCCTTATCCTTTCGAATTCTAAACCATGAAATGTCCCTTCTGTAATGCCGCTGACACAAGCGTGATCGATTCCCGTGTCAGCGATGAAGGCGACAGGATACGCCGCCGGCGTCGTTGCCTCACCTGCGACAAACGCTTTACCACTTATGAAACAGTGGAGCTGCGTATGCCACAGGTAGTGAAACAGGACGGCAATCGCTCCGAATTCAATCGCGATAAATTGCTTACCGGTTTCATGCGCGCACTGCACAAGCGCCCGGTTCCCACCGAGTATGTGGACGCGGCAATCGATCGCATTGTGCAAAAACTTCTAAGTCTGGGCGAACGAGAGATACCCTCGCGAAGTATTGGCGAAATGGTAATGCAGGAACTCTACAAACTGGACAAAGTAGCGTATATCCGGTTCGCTTCGGTTTACAGAAGCTTTCAGGACGCTGACGATTTCCATAGTGCGATCAAGGAAGTGCAGAGGCCGCAGCGAAAAAAAGACACCCAAAAACACTAAATTGCAGGCTTCAGTCGCAACCGGTTTCCTTCTCTGGATAACAGTAAGCGATCAAGCACATCAGTCTCAAAGGATATTCGCAACCCCTGGAGTTCTGAACCTTCACATGTTCTCATCAACCGATCACACCTGCATGTCCCAAGCCTTGCAGCTTGCCGAAAAGGGGTTGTATAGCACAACCCCAAATCCCCGCGTGGGTTGCGTGATTGCACGCGATGGCCATGTGGTGGGCAGCGGCTGGCACGAACGTGCAGGCCATCCTCACGCCGAGATAAGTGCCCTTGATGTCGCGGGAACAGCAGCGCGGGGTGCGACCGCTTATGTCACTCTGGAGCCGTGCAGTCATCATGGGCGCACGCCGCCTTGCGCTGAAGCATTGATCAAAGCGGGCATTACCAGACTGGTAACGGCCATGCAGGACCCGAATCCCCTTGTAGCGGGCAAAGGCTGCGCGCTATTGAAACAGAGTGGAATAGAAGTGCAAATCGGTTTGATGGAAGCGGAAGCAAAGGCGCTTAATATCGGTTTTGTCGCCCGCATGACACGCAAGCGTCCGTGGGTGCGAATGAAAATCGCGGCAAGTCTCGATGGCAAGACCGCGCTCAACAACGGCACGAGTCAGTGGATTACCGGTGAGGCAGCACGGCGCGACGGTCATCGGCTACGCGCCCGCTCCTGCGCGGTTCTAACCGGCATCGGCACCGTGCTGGCGGACAATCCGCAGCTCACCGTGCGCCAAGTTGAAACGTTCAGACAGCCATTGCGGGTGGTGGTCGATAGCCGCCTGGATATGCCTCTCGACGCCAAGTTGCTGCGTGGCGCAGGGGAATTGATTTTTGCCGCTACCGCCAGTGAGGGGAAAATTATCGCGTTACGCGACGTTGGTGCGCGTTCCATCGTACTGCCGGATGAAAATGACAACGTTGATCTCGTCAGAATGATGCAGATACTTGCCGATTTTGAGATCAACGAAGTGCTGGTCGAGGCGGGTTGCAGGCTGAATGGTTCCCTCATCAACGCGGGGCTGGTGGATGAGCTGGTGATTTATCTCGCGCCGCATCTGATTGGGGACGCAGCGCAGGGCATGTTAAAACTGCCCGAATTGAGGGATCTTGGCGAGAAACGCACACTCAAGATTCATGATTTACGCACGGTGGGGCCGGATATTCGCGTGATAGCGCGTTTTCCGTAAACAGCATCGAAACGCGTTTATATTATATTTTAGCGGGGTATTTGGTAAGCTTGCGTTGCAACGTGCGCCGGTGCATATTAAGTGCTCTCGCTGTTACGGAAACATTCCCCTTGTTTTCAGTTAAAACGCGCTGGATATACTCCCATTCAAGCCGGCCTACCGACAGCGGGTGTGCGCTGATTTGCACATCCGCATCGCCCTCGGTGCGCTCGAACGCAATCATGATTTCATCGACATCGACAGGTTTTGCAAGATAATGCGTCGCGCCGAGTTTGATCGCTTCCACTGCCGTGGCAATACTGGCATAACCGGTCAACATGACGATACGGGTCCCAGGATCAAGAGTCTTCAATTTTTCAACCAGTGTTAACCCGGAAGTGCCCGGTAATCTCAGATCGATAACTGCATATTCGGGTGTGCAAGTCTCCGCGTTTTCCAATGCCTGTTCGACCGTATGCGCACAAGCTACGTTAAAACCACGTTTAGTCATGGCGTTTGCAAGTACGCCACAAAAGGTCGAGTCGTCATCAACGATCAGCAAAGTCGGGCAATCGTCAATTTCCATCGCTGGTAAGTTTGTCATATCAATTGCCGTATTAAAGGTAATGTAACCTGTGTGCAAGCCCCGCCTTCCCGATTGGTCAAACGAACGCTACCGCCAAATCGCTCAATGTTTGCATTTGCCAGAAACAAACCGATCCCAAAACCCTTTCCCGGTGCTTTGCTGGTAAAGAAGGCTTGGCCCGCGCGCTGCGCGGCTTCTCCGGTAAGTCCTGCGCCGTAATCGAGGATTTCGAGATGCAATTGCTGATAATCCCAATTGGCTTCTATTTCGATATGTTTTAACGATGCATCGGCTGCATTATTCAGCAGATTTAAAATAGACTGGCTCAGCAATTGCGTATTCAGGATTTGTGGAGCAGGTTGTACCCCTTTGCCACGATAAGTAAATTTAACGGAGGGCCGCATCAATTGCCATTTGTCCAACACCTGGCGCAAGAAATAATCGACAGCCTGACCGCTGCCGTCTTCCGCCCGCGCTTGCCCGGCATCGGCCAGTAATTGTGTCAACATGTGTTTGCAATGGGTGATTTGGTCGCGCAGTATCCTAATATTATTTTGAAATTCGTTATTTTCAGTATAATCTTTTTGTAGTTCCCCTGTTACCACCGCCATCGTCGCCAGCGGCGTACCGAGTTCGTGAGCAGCGCCTGCGGCCAACGTGCCAAGCGCAATAATTTGCTCGTTACGTAATGCCTGTTCCCGTGCCAACGCCAGATCCTTGTCGCGTTCGCGGATCGATATGCCCATCTTGACAACGAACCAGGCAATTAATACAGTACTTAACACGAAGGCCAGCCACATTCCAGACACGTGCAAGTTAAATTCGGTGTTATGTTCTTCGTGGTCATGCGGCAGCGGCACGTAATAAAACAGCAGTAGCGTATAACAGCTTATGGTGATGGCCGCCATTACCCAAGTATAAGCCCAAGGCAGTGCCGCGGCGGCAATCGTAAGCGGCAAGAGGTATAAGGATATAAAAGGGTTCGTTGAACCGCCGCTGAAATACAGCAATGCACTTAATGCAAACACATCAACGAGTAGTTGAGCAAAAAATTCGATGCTTGATACCGGCCAGCTACGGTAGAGGCGTATCCACGTCGCCAGATTCAATATAGCGAGCAGAGCCGTTACCGCAACCATTTCCGTCCAGGGCAATTGCATCTCAAGTATCCAATGCACCAAGGCGAACGTCAGGCATTGAGCGGCAATCACGATATTCCTGAGCAGAAACAAGCGTTGCAAATTCTTGCTTAACGGCGACTGGCTGAGATCACTGAACATTTTCCATTGCTCGTTCGTGTTTTTAGTTCGTTACGTATGCTTAACCAGGTGCGGCAGTGGTGGCGAACTCGCCGTGAAAGTGAAGATCAAGTGGCGTTCAATTGGTGCAAACGTTTCCTGAATGGTAACGCGAGCTGAAAAATGAATGAAGAATCAGCGATCACTTGCCGAATTAAGTTTAACTTCAAACATTAGCGTATATTCGACTTTACGGCTATGTGGCAAATTGCCGCATGTTCTCCTATCGTGAAACTAATAGGCCCTACAATTTGCTGTTATTGTATTTGAAAACGAAAAGGGCTTGATGTTTACCGGAATTATTGAAGCAGTCGGCGAGATAAGGCACGTTACTTCTTTGGAGGGCGGCATATGTTTGAGCATTTCTCCCGGCACGCTGGATTTATGCGATGTCAAAATAGGGGACAGTATCGCAGCAAATGGCATATGCCTGACCGTCACAACCTTGATGAACGGCATGTTTTCTGTAGACGTATCTCGCGAAACTTTGAACTGTACCGAGGGTTTGAATAAGCAAGGGGGGCGGGTCAATTTAGAAAAAGCCATGCGCCTGTCCGACAGGCTCGGCGGTCATTTGGTGAGCGGCCACATAGATGGTGTCGGGGAAGTGGGAGAGTTTAAACCAGCCGGAGAAAGTTATCTGCTAGTGATCAAGGCACCGGCTTCGTTACCGCAATATATCGCGAAAAAGGGTTCGATCACGGTGAATGGCGTAAGCCTGACGGTGAATGGGATAGCAGGAGATGAATTCGAGGTCAATCTCATTCCTCATACACTGGCGAGGACGACGCTGTCTGATCTCAAAGTAGGCGCGAAAGTGAACCTGGAAGTCGATATGGTAGCGCGGTACGTCGATCGATTGATGGGCCATCGCGCGAA
>JALYOY010000098.1 GCA_030856655.1 Pseudomonadota bacterium
GGTATTGTCGCATCCCCTCAATTCTTACGGCCGTCCAGAATTGAATAAACCGGGCGAGGGACGTTTTGTCATTAAAAGCCTTGAGTTTCTTGACCCGGCTGTTTATGCAAAGGACAAGGAAATCACAGTTGCGGGAACGATTAAAGGCGACATCGAACGTACGATAGGCAAAAAAACCGTCCGGTTACCGTTGGTATCTTCTACTGCAATTTATTTATGGCCAGTCTATCAAACTTATCCCTACTATGGTTATGGCTATAGAGGTTTTGGTGGCTATGGCTTTAATCCCTATTTTGGATATGGATATGGTAGTCCGTATTGGGGAGGATACTATGGGCCATGGGGGGGATTTTATGGGCCCTATTAGTAAGAAACGAGTTCTGGCTGTCTATCGGGTTTGAAGAATCAAAGCGAAAAAACAACTGGGGCATATATTGAAAATTTTGAAAGAAAACAGTTGTTTCAGTCACTTTTGCAGCCAATCTGTTTTAAGGCGGGGAGGCTGCGGCCACACGCTAGTGTCCGTATATTCGTGCTATCGCCCTATTTGAAAAATTAAAATTGGATCGGTAGCGGGCGGCAATCAACTTCCTGGCTGCTGATTGTTAGTTCATCTGCTCCATTTGTGATCCGGATATCATTCCGGATAGTCATGCGCAAACTTCCGCTTTTCATTATTGCCTTGCTGCTCGCTATTCCCCTGGCGCTGATGGCTACGTTGTTTTTGGCTATCGAAGACCATCCTCGCATCGATCGTCAGGTTATCCTTACCCCGGAACATATTGGACGTGCGAAGCAGATCGTCGATGAGCATCGTAATTGGGTCCGCCCGGGCATGCTTGGGGCTTTCCGTGTGACGCCCGCAGACGCTGATCTCGCCGCAAATTATCTTGCAAATCGTTTTGGGAAAGGCAGTGCGCAGGTAGCGCTTGCCGACCGCAATGCCATTCTCCATCTGAGCCTTCCCCTACATGGATACCTGCTCAACCGCTATCTGAACCTTGAAGCAACTGTGATCGAGACGACCGGTCTCCCGCAACTTCAGTCGGTGCATATCGGAAAACTATCGCTCCCCGACGCACTTACGGGCATGCTTGTGCCTCAGCTTGTGCGCTGGCTACGGTACAGTCCGGAATATCGAACCGGACTCGACGCACTCCGGATGGTTAAAATGTCGCCAGACGAATTGAGCATTATTTATCGGTGGGAGGGGGGCCTTTCTCGCGGAGTCCAAGCGTCAGCCATCGACAAAGAGGAACGGGAGCGGCTGCTCCGCTATCAATCCCTGCTGGCCGCGAATAGCCGGCAATATGGCGCAGCAGTGCCGCTTTCGGAAGTTCTACCGCCATTGGTCCGTCTTGCAATTGGACGCTCATCAAGCGGGAATATCCGGGCGGAAAACCGCGCGTTAATTCTAGTTACTACATTTTACGTGCTTGACATTTCTTTGGAGCAGATCCTTCCAGAGGCAGCCGGCTGGCCTCGTCCGGCCCGTCAGAAGGTTGTGGTCGACGGGCGTGACGATTTTGCAAAACACTTCATGGTGTCGGCGACTATCGCTGCCTATGCGGATACGGCATTATCCGATGCAGTCGGGCTGTACAAGGAAATCGAGGATTCCCGCTCCGGAAGTGGTTTTTCGTTCAATGATATTGCCGCGGACCGCGCTGGTACGAAATTTGGTGAAAAGGCTGTGGCAAGCGAGGCCTCGGCACAGCAACTTCAATACCGGATTGCATCAGGACTAAAGGACTCGGATTTGATGCCGCTCTGGTCGGATCTGCCCGAGTTCATGTCCGAGGTCGAGTTCAAGCGACGCTTCGGCGGGATTGATGCACCAGCTTACCGAAAAATAATGCAGAAGATTGAGCAACGTGTCGCGGCTCTAAGAGTGTTGAACTGAGAATTCTCGTCGGATGCTTGATTATTCCGTAAAGGATTCTCTGTATAAGTCGCGGTTAGCGCAAAGCAATGCTCGCTCTAGAGCCTATTGAGGAATGTGGAAATGGTGGGCCAAGTCCATGCATCGATCTCGCGCTCACCCACGGGATCGGGCAATTTGGAGGGCAGTTTTTCGGCATCCCCATGAAGAAGCAGCACCGGCATTCTGCCCTCGTAAGCACAACGCATTTCCCACAACTGACCGTCCGCTCTCACAACATTTTTTGTGATAAGGGCAATCACCCCGTCGCAGTCGGTAACTTTTTCTCGGCACTCTTCCTTCCAGGCGGGTTCCCACGACTGCTTGACCGGCATATCCACAAACAAGAAAGCAGTTTGCTCCTTGTTCAATTGCTCAAGAAGCTGATCGCGCAGTTTGATATCCCTAAGCGCAAAACTGATAAAAACTTTGTTCGTTGAAGCCAATTTTTATTACCTCCCTTTGAGTGCACTATCGTTAGCAACGCCCAACGCAATACGAAATCGCATTCACCAATTAATCACTGATCAATTCCTCAAGCGCCCGAGCCGCGCCGGGCAGTTACCTGGATCTCGATCCGCATACGGGGATCGGACAAACCGGCTGAGATCATCATGGCCGCGGGCCTGATCTCGCCCAAATACTTACTAAAGGTCGGCCAGCATTTGGGAAAATCCGTAGCGTCCGGCAGCACGTAGGTCACCCGGACAATATCTCGCATATTCGCTCCCGCTTCGTTCAAAGCTGCTTGAATATTTTTAAAGCATTGCTCCGCTTGCTCCAGCAAATCAACAGAGATTGTCATTTTGCCGTAGTCGAATCCGGTCGTGCCGGAGACGAAAATCCAATCACCATCTACGACAGCTCTTGAATAGCCGATCTCTCGCTCGAACGTGGAACCCGAGCTTATTAGCTGGCGTGGCATAAAATCCCCTTTGATCAGAATGCTACAGATGCTTAATCATTACGCTACGAACACCAAACGGAAAAGATCCATAAGAAAGCAATTGTGTATTCATCAATGCGAAAAACATTGATTCTTGTCTGACACAACTGTGCAGGCATATCGCATTTCCTGGACAGATCCCGCACGGTTAAATATGTATTCCGCTCTCAGTCCCTTAAACTGGGCTTCAGTAAAAGAAATCGATTCGGATACAAGGCGTTCCTCGTTCCAGAATCTGACCCTGCAGAAGTCAGGCTCGGATCTGCATATCTTGCTTAGCGCGGCACCATAAACGGCCTTGTCCATATCTCGTTTGCTATCGATCAGGACCATATGAATAAAGTTTCCTGAATTCCCAAGCTCGATTGACCGGACAAGACGCCAGCCATCGCCATGAACCAATGGTTGCGACGCTAGCTGCGAGGCAGAGGCCGGCCATGACAGGGCAAACGCGATTAGTGCACTACTTATAACTCTCTTGCTCACAAATACTCCCTTAGCTAAATCTTTCCTCAGCAAAATACAGCGCGAGCAAACTCAAAGATGATTTGAGACATCAGGCATTGATTCTATCAATAAAGAATGGGGTCAACAAGAAAATCCATTACTGCGGCGCGTAGCATTCCCTTGATGTTTGCAGACTTGTTCAAGATGAATAAAGGGTAATGATAATAGTGAGTATATAAAAAGGCTCAGCAAGAAAAGTTACGGCAAGTGTCAAGATATTTTACACTTTGCAGCAAAATATTTTTTAACCCTTACGTATCAAGGTTCAAAATTCGGCACGATTATTGCTTGGGACCTCTTATAGCGAATAGTTACGAACGCACAGCGAGATCTGCCCTTGCTACAAAAGAAGTTGTCATTCTTACTTGCCACCTGAAGCCCGACCATGGGTTCTTTCTTTCCTCTCTCTGCTGAACATGCAGAACGATACTCCCGGATCATTCAGGAAGGAATAGCCGTGCGCCGGCATTATGACCTTCTCATATGGCTGCAGGGCGAGGTGCAGCATTATTTGCCCCATGAAATAATGCTTGCCGCATGGGGAGACTTCAGATCAAATCTCATCTGCTACGACATTGTTTCTGCTTTAGTTGGAGTAAGGACCGAGCATGCAAACCCGGAGAGCCTGTCACCTTTGCTTCAGGGCCTTTTTAATCGCTGGACCGGACTGGGTAAAATACCTTACACGCTAGGGGTCGGCGAATCCGGTTTCCTGCTCGAAGAGCGCGGCTTGCAGTGCTCGCTCGGCATGGCATTGCTAGGCATGCGGTCTTCGCTGATACATGGTATCGGCGGTGCACTCGGCCAGCAGACTGTCTCTATATGATCTTCAGTTCGAAAAAAAAGCTTGACGCCTCTACGCTTAACGCGATCAACGTTCTGCTTCCTTATCTCGACACAGCGTTGGGCCGAGTTGCTCCCCTTCCCGGCTATCGCCACCCGGTTCCAGATCTCACAAATAGCGAAGATTACCGATTGAGCAGCGGTGAAATCGAGATAATGAACTGTATCAAAGTGGGCAGAACGAATTCCGAGACTGCTGCCATTTTGGGAATCAGCATCTTCACGGTAAAAAATGGCTTACAGAATGCCTTAAAGAAATTGCATGTTTACAATCGCATTCAAGCTGTTTCCAGGGTTGCGCAGATACCCTCCGATTTAGTTTAAGTACGCTTCTTATTAAACAGCAAAAGAATCCTCAGCAAATCTCGCCTTTATTGACTGGGGAGCAACGTCTGTGCCATGGGACGAAATTGCAAATGGTAGAACATGTTGAGATAACGCGTGGTTTCTTCGTGTTCCAAGTTGCTGACAAATTTCCAGAAGCCGTAAATACGCGACAAAGTCATCATTCGTTCGGCGTAAAGACGCCATGTATAGCGTGATTCGACCCGCTTCAGAGCCATTTCTGAAATGTTATTCCAAATAAGCGGATCGGCAGCTGAGCGTGCAAAGAAATCTGCCATGGCAGCAGCGGCCGTCGAACCATCATTAGGGTCAAAGTGATAACCGGAAACCCCGTGCTGGATGACTTCCCGCGGACCGCCATAGCGAGTGGCAAATACCGGAAGACCGGAAGCCATTGCCTCGATAATGGTCAGCCCGAATGCCTCGAATCGAGCTGGCTGTACAAAAATACCGCGCCGATCAGCCACATGGCGATATAACTCACCAGCCAGGTTCTTTTCCAGCCGAACACCGAGCCAGCGCATTCGCCCTTCCAATCCATACTCGTTCATAATGGCATGCATATGCTCAATTTCAGCTCGCTCCTCGGCATCACCCGAAGCCGCCGGATCGATATAGCCTCCGATTATTAATAAATTGGCGGCATCCGATAGGCGCTGGCACTGCGCGAACCATGCTGCCAGTCCGGTTAGATTTTTAACTAGATCAAGCCGCGCCATCGAAAAAATCAAAGGCTTGGTGGGATCATCGAAGTGGCCGCGCCACGGCACCCCAGGATCGTTCGCGTACAAAAGACGTTCAATGTCAGGGAGCAGAGATTGCAGTCGGCGCTCACGCTCTAGATACGAAAAATAGACCTCGGCGTCTGCACCGGGTGAGACGATATTGAATTTGGGGTCAAAAAGGTCGATACCGTTCACGACTCGGTATAAACCCGGCATCGTGTAGTTCTGGTAGGTTTCATACTGGCCGACCGTATGGGGGGTACCGGCGATTTCCTGATAGGTGCTGGTAATAATAAAATCGGCACTGTTCATCGCGATAAGGTCAGCAGTGTACTGGCAATTGAAATGATATTGACTCTCATTCTCGTGCCAGTGCAAAGCGGAATGAAGGTATTTACTCTGCTCCAACGCATGTGCGATATTGCACTGCGTTACCCCCATCCGCTTCGAAATTAGCGACGCTACTAGGTTGCCATCCGAGTAATTGCCAATAACCAGATCAGGACGGCCACTCAGTTGCGCCAACGCTTCACGTTCAACATCGTGCGCGAAATTTTCGAGGTATGGCCAGATCTCGAAGCGAGATATCCAATGACGAATAATTTCGCCATTTGATTTTCGAAATGGTACGCGCACGATCCACGAATTCTGGGTACCATGGACTTTCTCCAATGGTTGACCGCACAACGTCTCTCCCGCATCTGGAATCAGCCGCGTGCATATAAGAATTTTTGGTTGCGCTTCTATTCCTTGCAAAATGAGACGCTCGCTCATTTCCCGTTCCAGTGCGCGTACCTGATCGAGGATATAAACTACCTGGCCGCCGGTATCCGGTAATCCTAGTACGTTGTCCTGCCCGAAGTAACCATGTGGCGTCAGAATCAAGAGTTTTGAGACCATCGGAATACGCGCCAGAAAGTTCTCGAGAATTTGTGGCGAGGCCGCCTCAAGAATATCCACCAGTAGACTCATCGTGTCGCTCACCCGCTTGACACAATTGCCCCAGCCGGGTGCGAAACCTAATCCGCTCAGTGGTTCCACAATCGCCTGCCATGGAGCATCCTCAGGATAGGTATCGAGCAATCCGAGCGCGCGGCGTAAACCGGTGCGCAGTGCCGGGACGTCGGCAAAGTTGCCGTGGAGCATCAACTGTTGACCGTCCATTGAGTGCACCGTTAAAAAATGGAGCAGTTTCGCTGTTCCCACGCCAGACTGAGTAAACAGGGTGCCGGCTAACTGCTTATTGAGAAACATTACCCCCTGCCCAATCGACCGGATTTCCTTGAGCCTTGGAAAATCGCGATTAAAAGGGGTAAAGTCCAACTCCAATACCGGTTCATGCGCGCTATCGGGACGCACCAACAACTCCTTGAAAGCGAGATAGTCGGAAACGCTGATGATTTCTAGTATAAGTTGTTGCTGATGAATACGCATGAAGGACCAATCCCCCGCGCCTTCGCGGAGCGCCAGGTACGTCAGTGGCGGCCGGCACACCGCTTCTTGCAGCGATTTGACCAGTTCGTGCAAGGGTGTGTTGACAAGAGGCTGGGGATGAGTATCGCGCAATAGATCAAAAACCTCGAGCAAATCCGAGCGCAAAAGAAGCGGGCGCTCCAGTTCGAACCATTTACGCAAAAGTGCATGCAGCTCGTCACGATGGTCCGCAGCCCAGACATCAAATTTTTGGATCATTCGCCGTCTCCAAAGTGGGAATACCAAATGTGTAATGTGCCATGCCCTCTGCAATACCGTCCGCATACCGGGCATTAGCGAAGTAGATTTGCTCGTTTCCTCGCAGACTCGTAAGTTCAGGGCTGTGATTGGCAACCACGACGCCGAGCGTATCTCCAATTAGCATTTCATGATCGTTACCGGAATCACCTGCTACCAGAAAAGCCCGTAATGGCAATCCCCATTTATAAGCGAGATAGCGTATTGCTCGCCCTTTGGAGGCTCGCAGCGGCAGGATGTCGAGATAAGCCTGCCGGGAATAGATCAAATGGGCTGACAGATTCTGGTCGCGCAACAAAGTCCGGATTTTAGGGATTGGCGGCAACGCTTCAGGATCCACATTATAGCTGAGTTTGAATTCACGCTGATTTTCCGGCGATTGCAGGATGAGGCCGGGTACTTCGCGGAGCGCCTCTTCTATTGCATCGCGGCGCCATAGGTATTTAATAAGATTTTGCCATCCAATATCAGGACGGAGTTCAGGACTATAATTTATCTCGCTGCCGACAGCCGTAATCAATACATCGGGTAATGGCACCGCCCATTCCTTTAATATCTTTAATGCGCTTTCAAGGGTACGACCGGTGGCGATACCGAAACCGAGGTTTGGTGGGGTAGCTCTCAAGATGGCTAAAAAACGACGCAGGGCGGCGCGATCACCAAGCAAGGTATTATCCAGGTCACTGATTAACATCTGCGAGACCAACGGCAGGGGATTGCGTTGTGGTCGCCGGTATATCACCATATCCCGCCGGATTTGCTTGCGTTCTTGGTGCAACAAACGGGACGTAACATGCAGGTATTTTTTGACGTGCGCATCCCAAGTGTAATGGTTTTTTACCCCTGCAATACCGTTGCGTGCCCAACTCTGCCAACGGCGCGGGTCGGCTAATACGTATTCAATAGCCTCAGTAATAGCTTTGATATCCAATGGATTGACCAGCACCCCATTTTTACAATGGGCCACTATGTCGCGCGGACCACCATCTTCGGTAACCACAATTGGAAGACCGCTGGCAGCCGCTTCGATCAATGTGAGACCGAACGGCTCGGTGAGCGCAGGATTAACGAATACTCCCCGCCGCTGGGCCGCAAGCCGGTAAAATGCGGGGATATCAGCAGAATTATGCTGCTTGGGCAAGGCCACTTTACCCCACAAGTCGTAGTAATCAATATCGAGCAATAGACTGGTCATCACCTCGGTCTGGGCATCCTCAAGCTTGCGGATGTCCTCGCGGTTGCCAGCTACAATGGCGAGGTTAGCCTGCTCATGCAACTTGGCCGAACTGCCAAATGCGGCAACCAAAGCACCAAGGTTTTTTCGGATTTCCGGACGGCAAATCGTGAGTATCAGAGGCTTGCGCGGCTGCACCAGGAAACGGTCAATGAGCGTAGCGACCGCTGGTTCCGACGCCGTCTGGCGGCGACCGGGCGGAGCAAAGCGCGATACATCGGTTCCGGGCGGAATAACGACCGCACGCTCCGACTGGTAATTCGCGTAACAGCCATACTGCTCGACACTTTCCTGAGGTGTGCTGGTTATGATCAGGCTGGCATGTTGCAATACAGCTTCCTCGGCAGCGATGCGGCGCTGGAAATTAAACTGGCGTTCCAGCGCCTGGGGCTTACGGCCTTGCGCTAGCAGGCGCTGCTGTTTGCTGCGCCCGAGCGAGTGGCCGGTATGAATTTGCGGGATACCCAGCAGCTGGGAGAGCTGCAATCCAACATATCCCCCGTCAGCATAATGGCTGTGAATAACGTCAGGTAAGCGCTTCTGCTCCCGTAGAAAAAGTAGTACGCGATCCACTAGTTGGTCGAGATAAGGCCAAAGGCTTTCCTTGCGCACGTAACGACGGGGACCACAACGAAGACGAATAATCCGTGCCTGATTGCCGAGTATTTCCTCGGGACATGCATAATCCGCCGACAAACTGGAATCTTCTATCCGGCGAGTTAGTAAATCCACCTTGCCGACCTGGCGTTGGCGCGCCAGTGACCGAGCCAACTCCACCACATATAAAATTTGCCCGCCGGTATCCGCATCGCGACCCAGTTCCAGATTGTTTCCCCGAATCAGACCGTGGAGGCTTAGCATCAGTATGTATAATTTGTTCATCCGCGTTCCAACCATTCTTCAAGGAATGGCTTATAGAAATCGTTGTGCTCTGGAATCGCGCCACGTATCTGACAAATTGCCGCAGCAAAATGATGTGCCCGTTGCAAGGCCAAAGCGACTGTCCAGTCATGCAATAGGCCGAGCATGAAAACGGCCGAGAACGCATCGCCGGCGCCTACTGTATCGCGGACATTCGCTAACGAATCGGCCGTCATCGCAATCCTTTGTCCGGAACTGTCGAGCCACCAGGCGCCCGCTGCGCCACAGGTTATGAGTAGTCCACCTAGCTGATATCGCCGTATTAATACCTTCGCCTGGACGTCGGCAGAGGTCTCCTCCAGGTCAAGTAATTGGGCTAAACGCTCAAGCTCGGTATCATTGGCTTTAACAATATCTGCGTGTTGCAATGACCAGTGCAGCCGCTCGACAGATACCCAGGGATTACGTAAATTGACATCGAAAAAACGCCGGCCGCTGGCTGCGCGCAACGTATGACGCAAGGCTCTATGTGAGTTGGCTCGCTGAGCCAATGAACCGAAATAGACCAGTTCGGGGTTTGCGGCCAGAGCGGTCATTCGGGATAAGCGGGGATGAATATGGTCATAGGCTTGGTCGGGAAGAATATCGAACCGGTGGCCCTCAGAAGTGAAACTTACCTCGACCACACCCGTGGGATGCGTGGAATCAAGCTGAACACCGTGCATGGGCAGCCCTGAGCTTTCCAGGACCTGCAATATGCGCGCACCTGCATCGTCGCGCCCTACTCGGGTAATCAGGACCGGCGCGCAGCCAAAAGCCTGCAAGTGCCGCGCAACGTTGAATGGTGCCCCCCCTAAAACTTCCTGCTCGGGAAACCGGTCTATCAAGATTTCGCCAAACAAGAGTACGATGTGGCGAGCGGAAATCATCCTGTAAGCCCTTCGTAAGGACTGATCTCTAAGTACAATGGACCAAGCTGCAAAGGGCGGTGAACGAATATTTCATCATCGATATTTTGATCAGGTTCTTACGTGCGATAACACACATACTTCGCACAACACATGCCCCAGGAAGGGTCGGTTCAGCCTTTCGCTACATTGGGAGAGGCGTGCTGACTTTATTGAACGCTTGAAGAAAACGCCTCGGGCGCCGAAATTCAGAACTTGTAGCCTCGATGCAATGCAACCACGCTGGCGGCCAGATTGAAATATCTTACGCGCTCGAATCCGGCTTGCTCCATTAATTGCTTCAATTCCTCCTGAGAAGGATGCACACGGA
>JALYOY010000107.1 GCA_030856655.1 Pseudomonadota bacterium
ACCGTGTCGGATGCGTTGCGCGTGTATGTGGACGGTAAACCGGCAGGTGAAGCGCCGGGCGTGGCATTGTCAACCGGCAGCATGACGCTGGGTGGCGGGTTCAAGGGCGAGATGGACGAAGTGCAGGTATCCGGCGTGGCGCGCACCGCGGATTGGATCGCCGTGCAGGCCGCACAGGGGCCGGACGGAAAACTGGTCACATTGGGCGAAGACGAAGCCAGCGAAGGCGGCGCGGAAGCCTCGCATATGGGCATCATCCTGAAATCGCTGACGCTCGATGGATGGATTGCGATTGGTGTCCTGGCGCTCATGCTGCTCATTGCAATATGGGTAATGTACACCAAAGCGATCTATATCACGCGGGTGGATAAATCCAATAGCCGCTTTATCGGCAAATTCCGTGAGCTGTCAACCGATCTGGCCATGATAGACAAAGCCAAGGGGCTGGCAAGCGAGTTTGAACATTCTTCCCTGTACCGCATTTATCACATTGGCGCGGTCGAATTGGCCCATCGCTTCAAAGACACGGATGCGACGCATCTCGACCAGTCCCTGTCGCCACAATCGCTCGACGCGATTCGCGCCACCCTTGATGCCGGGCTGGTTGAGGAAATTCAGCGCATGAACAAGTTCATGGTGCTGCTCACCATCGCTATTTCCGGTGGCCCTTTCATCGGACTGCTGGGCACGGTGATGGGCGTGATGATTACGTTTGCAGCGATTGCCGCCGCGGGCGATGTCAATGTCAACGCGATCGCGCCGGGTATCGCGGCGGCGCTGATGGCGACGGTAGCGGGAATGTCGGTAGCGATCCCGGCGTTGTTTGGTTACAACTACCTGGCGTCCCGCATTAAATCCATCGTATCTCAAATGCATATTTTCGTCGATGAGTTCGTTACCAAGCTCGCCGAAAATTACAGCCGTTAAGCAGGAACTCTCATGAAGGTTCAGGAAGAAAACGAGCTTTACGACGAGATCAACGTGGTGCCCATGCTGGATCTGGCGTATGTGTTACTGGTGATTTTCATAATTATGACGACAGCATCCGTGCAGGGAATCAAGGTCAATCTGCCCAAGGCCAGCAGTTCCCCCAGTTTGGCAAAACCGCAGACAAAAGCAATCACGATTAACGAGAGCGGGCAGATTTTTCTGGATGCTTATCCGGTGACGGTGGATGAATTGCGAACCCGTTTGGGTCAGTTAAAGGCGGCCAATCCAGAACTGCCGGTAGTCGTCAAGGGAGATACGGTAGTGCAGTACGGCAAAGTGATGGAGGTGCTGGAATTGCTTGGGCAGTTGGACATTACGCAATTGGGTCTGGTGACCCAGCGTCTGGTGAAGTAATGCCATGGACGCCCGTAAGCCGGCATGGATGCGCTGGGGAGGCGCGGTACTGGCGCTACTTGCCGCCGTTATGCTGGGATTGTGGCTAAAGGATTTTCTGGGCGGCGACACCCCGCCCAGAAAGCAGTCGCTCCAGCAGATTACTCTGGTCAAACTGCCCCCGCCCCCGCCGCCGCCGGAGAAACCGCCGGAACCGGTGGTGAAGGAAGAGATAAAGCTGTCCGAGCCTGAGCCCGAGCCGATGGAGCAGGCCGATGAACCACCGCCGGGGCCCGATCTTGGCATTGATGCGGAAGGAACGGGTACCGGCGACGGATTCGGACTCGTTGGAAAAAAAGGCGGAGCAGATCTGATCGGCGGCTCCAGGGGGAATCCCTGGGCCTGGTATGACGCCATAGTAAATGACGCGGTGAATTCCGCTTTTCAGGAAGCGCTGTTGCGTGAGCAAGCGCTCAAGGACAAGAGTTACAAGGTGGTGCTAAAAGTGTGGATCGATGCCGGCGGGAAGATATCGCGAATAGTAATGGCGGACAAGTCGGGTGATCCAAAAGTTGATGAGCTGCTTAAAGAAGTGCTGCAGAACCTGCGCGCGCTGCGCGAGGGCCCCCCGGCAGACATGCCACAACCGTTGAAGATACGCGTGACCTCACGTGCCTGATTGTTCGAGAAAACGAAATATAATGAATAGCCGTTTGGTAGTCATTGCTGCGATGGCGATGATCGTCTCGAGTAGCGTACAAGCCAGGACCGATGAACGCGAGAAGGTCGAAATCCTGTATGAGACCACCTTAAACCTAATCCATTTGCTGGTTGAGCAAGGCGTGATCAAGCAGGAAGTGGCCGACGAAATGATTAAAAAGGCTGAACAGAAGGCGGCAAAGAAGGGTTCCGAGGAGCGATCTCAAGAAAAAGCCAGCGAGCCAAAAAAAGGCGAGGTACGGGTCACCTACGTACCCGAACATATTAAGAAGGAAATTCGCGATCAATTGCGCCAGGAAGTGGTGGGTCAGGCTAAACAGGAGCGTTGGGGCGATGTGAACGCCGTCCCCGAATGGGTTAACCGCTTTACGATGGAGGGAGACGTGCGGCTGCGCGAGCAGGCCGACTTCTACGGCGACACTAACGCCCCCGCTGCCAATTTCCAGGCCATCGGCCAGGCAGTTACCAATACCACGGACGACAGCCTTCACCGGGAACGGGTGCGCATGCGTCTCGGCATCAACGCCAACATTACGCGCGGAGTGGATCTTGGGCTGCGCTTAACCACCGGCAATATCAATGATCCGGTAACTACCGGTGAGTTATTGGGTCCCCCCCCGATATCCATAGGAT
>JALYOY010000112.1 GCA_030856655.1 Pseudomonadota bacterium
ATAATCACCTGGTTGCGTCCTTTTGCCTTGATCGCAACGCTTGTAGTCCAATTCAGACTTATCCTTCACGAATCCGCCGTGTATCCGCGGAATGATTCGAGGTAATCCCCATTTCGCGGTCCGCATATCGTACCACTATGGATAACGTGGAGCACGCGGCACGAGAACCCATCGCAAGACGCAGTAGCGTGCCGAGAGTCACGGATCCCCGCAGCAATAGCGGCAACAGGCACGCCAGGTCTGCGCTTCCGTCGCGGCGCACCGCACCGAGCAGAATCGAAGGGGGTGAAAACTCGGCTGGATCCGAGATCGCGCGCACCGCGAGAAACGGCATACCGGCATGAGCAGCAGTGGCTGCCACACCGCCACTTTCCATATCCACTGCGCAAGCTCCGGTAACTTGTGCCAAATCACGTTTTGCCGTTGCAGAGGTCAGCACCTGCTTGCTGGTAGCCAACGTGCCGCCAGCAACCCTCAAGTGGGCGGGCAGCCGCTGTTGCAGACGGGCACGCCAGCCCAAATCAACTTCCAATGAACGACCAGCATGGATAAACTCGGGCAGTATCAGGTCTCCAGGACGCAGGCCAGGATTTAGCGCGCCAGCGAGACCGAAGCTTATCAAGGCAGTCGCACCACCTGCCCTCAATCCTTCCGCTGCCTCACGAGCCGCTTCTTCGCCCATTCCGCACAGCCATATTGCGGCGCTTTCCCCGAGGCTGATCATCTGGTTAAAGGGTAAGCGAAACGGGGTAACGCAACGGGCTTCCATGCGCATCGCCGCCACAATACCTATCGCTCTCACACAGAAGCCTTCAGGACCAGCGCATCAAATCTAGCCAGAGCCCACAACGGAAAATATTTCACGTAGCCGTGATACCTGAGATAGAAAACCCTTGGGAAACCTGGTGCAGTGAACCAGGGATCGTGCCATAGGCCATCGCCATGTTGCTGGTGCAATAGATAGTCGATGCCACGGCGCACTTCATGGCTATGCCCTTCCCCTGCCGCCATCAGGCCGAGCAGCGCCCAAGCCGTCTGAAAAGATGTGCTCGTCTCGAATTGCCCGGCGCGTTGCGGCTCGAAATAACTATTGTTGCTTTCACCCCAGCCTCCGTCATCGCGTTGCACGGACTTCAGCCACTGTGCCGCACGTCGAATAGCGAGATGACCGGTATCCAGTCCTACCAGACGAAATGCCTCTAATACCGACCAGGTACCGTAAATATAATTGCTTCCCCAGCGCCCGAACCAGGCTCCGTTGGGCTCCTGCTCCCGGAATAGATAGGCTAGGCCTCGTTCCACGTTGTCCCTGTGCCTGGATTCACCGTACAAAGCCAGAAAGCCGGTGCAACGGGCAGTGACGTCGCTGGTAGGCGGATCAAGCAGTGCGCCATGGTCAGCAAATGGAATTTCATTAAGGTAATAATACGTGTTATCGGTATCGAAGGCCGCAAAACCGCCGTTGCGGGACTGCATGCCGGCGAGCCAGTCCGCCGCTCGTACTATGCTTTTGCGATAGGCCTGCGGATCCGCCTGATGCAGCGCCCACGCTACTGCAGCGGTATCGTCCAGATCCGGATAATGGGGATTGGCATACTGGAAGGCCCAGCCACCGCCCGGCAGGTTGGGATGTTCGTCTTGCCAATCTGCGGGCGCGTCGAGTATCTGGTTGGGAATCAACCAATCAAGAGCTTTTCGGACGGGCTTCTGATCTGCGCCGGCATCTTCCTGCAAGGCGAGGGAAGCCAGGACAGTGTCCCATACGGGTGATGTGCAAGGCTGGCACCAGACGCGCTCGCCTTCGTCCACCAACAGCCCCCGAAGCGCCTGGCGGCACTGCTCCCGATAAGGATGCTCATAGGGATAACCCAGCAACGCCAGCGCCTCGCCGGCATTTACGATGGCAGGAAAAATCCCTCCCAAGCCGCAATCACCGTTAAGTCGTTCCACTATCCAACGCTCCGCGCGGCGTAGTGCGACACGTCGTAGGGCCTGAGGGATGAGCGGCTCGAATAGCGACGCAGTCCGCTCGATAAGTAGAAACATCCGATTGAGATGAGTGCGCACTGGAAAATAGTTTCGCTCATCCTCCGGGGAGGCCGTAAACAACTCTCGGATATGAATGTCACGGGGATTCGCGGCGCGGGCTTTTAAAGTGCAAAGAATGGATAGCGGCACCGTCACGGTTCGAGACCAGTAGGCGATTTTGCTCAAGTGAAATGGAAACCAGCGCGGCAACAATATGATTTCCACCGGAGTAAACGGAACGCCGCGCCAGGGGATCTGCCCATACATGGCGAGCAATATGCGCGTAAATACATTCGCACGCGCCGCGCCTCCATGTTCCAGAATAGCTGTACGGGCACGCTTCATATGTGGTGCATCGGGAGAATCACCTACCAGCTTCAGAGCGTAATAAGCTTTGACCGTGCAACTCTGATCAAAATGACCGCCGTAGTATAAAGGCCAGCCTCCGTGACCGGGATCCTGTTTTTCACGGATAAATCGGGCAAGCTTGGTTTCCAGATGCACATCCACGTCATCCATGAAGTGCATCATTAGCACATACTCGGCCGTGATCGTGCAATCCGCCTCCAACGGGAAGCACCAGTGGCCATCCTCTTTCTGCAGAGACAGCAGAGCGCTGCGCGCTGCAGTCAGTCCCTCTTCGAGGGGAGTTGTATTTTTGGTGCGGAGGAATTGATCTTGTGGCGATGATCTGGCAATACTCTCAAATCTTTTCATTTGCTTTTACCTAAATTGCCGCACTACATGGTCATGCGTAAACCCTCGGTAAGGCGTGACAATAACCTGACGTTTACGACGTTGGATTCACGGCGGTTCTGAGCCATCGCTTCCCGCGAGCTACTCGCTGCCGCGGTACTTTGGCTAGGTAGATAGCGCTTCCTACCGCGGAGACGACGGATGACCGGTTCTCAACGTAGGAGCCCTGGCGTGCATTCTGCTGGGAATCGACTTAGCGCTAGGGCTTGGCCGCGGGTTTATTCTGTTTAACGTCGTCCACTGGATCGTCGTAACTCTCGGGTGGCGGATCTCCATCATATATTAGATGCTTGCGCTGCTGTAAAAAGCCCTCGCGTACAAACAGGTAAGGGTCCAGCGCAGCTTGGTCACGAATTCGCATGGGACCGGATAGCCGCGCACGTTTGTCAACAACACCAAGAACAGCGACGGGTCCGGTAATAGCAATACTTGCCACGGAACCTGCGATGAAAAGCACGTTGCTGAACAGGCCAACAGGAATGCCGGGGGCGTCGCGATAGCTACTGGGTCCGATCAAAGGAACAAACACATAGGGCCCTGTTTCGACACCCCACACGCCTAGCGTTTGTCCGAAGTCTTCATCATGCTGCGGCAATCCCATGGGTGCCGCCATGTCGAAAAGTCCTCCCGCACCAATGGTCGTATTGACGACGAATCGCAAACTGTCCTGAAACCCCTGGCGTATCTTCCCTTGCAAGAAAGCGTTAAGAATTACGTTCGGATACGCAAGGTTGTCGTAAAAATTTCCGATCGAACGCTGCATGGGGTTAGGCACATATTTGATATAGACGTCCGCGACCGGCGCGAGAACATTTCGGTCGACCGTATCGGTAAAATTGTAAAATTTACGATTGGTCTTCTCGTTGGGGTCGCTTGAATCCGTACTCGAATCGTTCGAGCGCGTGGTCGCGCAACCTGTAAGCGTAAAAAGCAAGACACATAACAATAGTAAGCCCGGCGGCGGCTTATGCCTCACGCCGACACGGACATCCAGCTTTGTTGATGTTTCAGTCTCCTGAGTTTGCAGCATCTTTCAGTATGGGCGAGTTGTCACAAGGTGCGAAGTATAAACAATAATTGCCGACTTGGCGCGTATTGTATCGCAAGGATTGCGGGGATTAAACAACTAATGCCCCCCCAGTATGCGCGTTTGCCGCATGTGGTTTTATTCAGAGATTGGGTAGAGTGAGCAAAAATTGATGCACCGGAACCGGTCCGGCAAGTCACATAGCTACCCTTTCAGTTACCCTTTTATGTCGTGGGTTGTAGCGCGCATCAGCGCGGGAAGTATAACAAGCGTACTGATGAGAGTAAAAATCAATCCTACGGTAAGCAGCACTCCCATGCTAGCGGTACCTTGGTGCGATGAAAACATGAGACTTCCGAAACCTGCCAGCGTAGTCATGGCGCTGTAAACAATGGCTCGCGTGGTACTGGTATGAATCAGGTTTTCCTGGATGGAACCGCCGTTACGGCTTCGATGGACCATATGAAGGGCGCTGTCGATACCGATACCCAGCAGTAACGGCAGAGCAATAATATTGGCAAAATTGAATGGAACGTTCAACAGAACGGTTAAAGCGCCAGTAAATATGGTAGCCAACAGAAGTGGAGCGAGAACCAGAAGCGAGTATGCAATGCTACGCAGCAAAACCCAGAGCGTTACCATAATCCCTGCCAGCGCCAATGTGAAGGCTTGAACGAACGCCTCCACCACCGCCTCCCCTGCCTCAAGGCTAACCATCGGCGCTCCTGTAGCCTGTGGCGCCACTTTCTGCACTGCCCGCACAAAACGCCTTAGTGCCTGGTTCTCCTTGATGTCCTCGGCCGGATAAATCGCCACCCGGTATTCCCCTGACTGGCTGTGCCAACGGCTGCCCAGTGAAGCGGGCAGATCGCGTTGCTCAAACGGAGCGGCTTCAGTAGCAGCGCGCAAACTCTGCAAAGCGGTAGGTAATGCCAAAAGTAGATCCTCTTCCGTAGACTGTAGCAGCTTGAGCCTTTCATTCGGGTTAGCCGCATCGAGCTGGGCGAACAGCTTTGTGAGGGCTGACTTGAGACTGCGGCCGGCTGCCGCTGAGGAATGCTCAGGATGATCTGTAATAAACCGGTCCAAAGCCGAGGCAAGCAGATCCAATGCGGTACGTTGCTGCAAGGGCTGTTGCTCGTCCGCCGCATGGGAGCGCGCTGCCAACGCGATCGGCCCCATCGTGAGCGCCATCTCCTCGATAAGCGGAAGTTTCTCATCCTGCCCCGTCGGCACAAAATCGAGAATCGTGACCACTCTGCTTACTTCAGGCAATTTGCTCAGCCGCTGCGCCAAAGCTTCCGCCTCATCAAGACCCCGCGCCAGCGCGACAGCTTGCCAGGGCGAATTGTCGGGGTCGGCGAGAAGTTTGCGGAAAGCTTGCACCGCTTGGCCTTCTGGGTTTTGCATATTCAGCAGGTTGTAATCAAATTCGATTTGGGGCAATACCGCCACGGCGCCGACCAATCCGGCCAAAGTGACCGCATAGACCCATTTGCGCCACCTCAGCGTAAACTCAAGCAATTTGCCCAGCGATTCTTCCGCGCCAGAGACCGCCGCAGGCGGCGTCGGTAGATAACGTTGCAACGCAGGCACCAGGGTCAGGGTAATGAATAAGCTGATCAGCATGCCGGTCCCGGAGATTAGTCCCAGTTCCGCCACGCCGCGGAAAGCGGTAGGCATGAATGCGTAGAAGCCAATGGATGTCGTAAGGGCGCACGCAGCGAGTGCATCACCGGCCTCTCCCCCAGCCTCACGCATAGCGTCCGCCGCTGGTAGGCCGCTTTCCAATATTTCGCGATACCGCATGAGGAAGTGAATGGCATAATCCACCCCGAGTCCTATATAGAGGACAGCAAATGCAATTGAAATCACATTCAGGTGTCCGACGGCAACCGTGGCGAACGCCGCGGTGAGAACCAAACCTAATACCAGACTGAGCAATATTACCAGTACCGCTCTGGCCGCCCGCATCCCGGCGTAGAGCACGGCTGCCACCAGCAGCAACGAGAGCGCTCCGGCATACTCCATGCCGCTTAATGAACTGTTAAGCTCCTCGTGCGATAAAGCTACCTCACCGGTAATGTGCAGGCGTACCGGGCTATCATCTGTTATCCCGAGTTCTTGTGCCGTGTTGCGCAATGCGGTAATTGCTAGTTCCGCCGGAAACAACTGGGTATAGTCCAGCACCGGCTTTACCATAATCAACTGCTGGTAACGATTCTTCTGTGGCTCGCCACTGAATAGGGACTGCCATGACAACGCCCGCGGCTGCCCCGCAAGCCGTGCCTCCAGGGTTGCGCTAACACCGTTCAGTACGGGCCGTAATTCGAAACTCTGCCCTTTGCCCAACTCCTCCACTGCTCTGGTCAGCACGGAAGCGAAGATTTCGAGCGAAGGATCTTTGGCAATTTGCGCTATTAGCGGTTGTGCCGCCGCAAGGCGGTCCGTTATTTGCTCCAGTTCCGCAATGTCTTCGTAGAGCAAGCCGTTGCGGATCAGAAAGTCGTCGACATTGGGAGCATAAACGTCCTGAAAATTGCTGGTATCGTTTTTCAGACGCGCTGAGAGACCCTTCGCCGCTATATGAGCCTGCTCTGGTGTGGGCGCTTCCAGCACCAGCAACATGATGTCGGCGTCCTGGGGAAACGCTTTTCTATAACGCTCGTCATTGGCGCGAAACGGCAGATGCTCAGAGAGCATGTCTGTCGTATCGGTGTCCATGACAAGGTTGCGTGCGGTATATAGTGCACAGGCCACCGCGAGCACCGCCGCCGCGAGTAGAATCCAGGCAGCGTGACGATAACAGGCAGCAGCCCAGCGCGCAAAAATGCCGTAGACCCGGCTGTGAGAAGCTTTGGTTGGTATGGTCATCCTTCAGGAAGAATTTGCAACGATCAGCCTAAATCCGGGAGTTGGACAGGGTGGAGCGTGGGTTGACGATACGGAGGAAGGCGCGATCCCCACAGCCGGATGCAGGCCGCCGCATGTCGGGCGTAAACGCGGCGTAGCGTCCCTGCGCTGCCCGTTCCGCGCTTCGTGCTCCCTCATTCGACGCTCCGGGTTCATTCAAAGGCATTTCGAACAACGCCGCCATGCTGCAACAGTTGTGCAATCCGCCCTGTGGCAGACTCATCATGAAGTTGAAGGGTTAAGTGGCGCAAAAGGTCTTTGTGGATCATTGCGCCAAACTGAAAAAGAGCGGCTAACTGCCTGATTTAGGGTTGAATGCCTGCGGTGCCGCGCAGTCTTACTTAATCTTCTTCGGTCAGAGTGATCTTTTTCTTGAGCATGTCGATAAGCGTGGGGAAACCGTCACGCTGAAGGATGGCACGGTATTCTACACGTTTGAGCGCGAGGTCGCTGACACCGTCGGCCAGAACATTGACGATGCGCCAACCGTCTTTCCCCTGGCGCAGGATATAGTCGAACCGTACAGGCTCGCCCTTCAATGGAACCAGCCTGCTACGCACCATTACCTGATTCCGCGGCATGGACTGCTGCTCGAGGAATTCAAAACGCTCACCATCGTGCTTTTTAAACCAACCGGCGTAGGTGCCAATACTCAGCTTTCGGAAGATATCTGTAAAAGTATGCTGCTGCCCTGCATCCAGTTGCGTCCAATTGGCCCCAAGGGTGGTACGCGCAATAAAATCGAGGTCATGAGTTTGATCAACAGCGGGAGCTAGTAATTCAAAACGGCCGCGGTATCCCAACTTTCTACCTTCGTGCATCGCCTTGATAAGTGACTCCTGCAGACGGTCTACCACTTGTTTCGGCCCTCCGGACTCTGGAGTCTCGGCCCAAGAGCCCGGCGAAACCAGCAGCATTGCCACTATTACCGGGAGGTGCAATGCGGCTTTGACTGCATGCAGGACTTTCATATCGACAACCTTTACAGTGCGTTAACCGCTCTATGACTTAATGCCTAGGCCTCGCATCGCCAGCATTGTTGTAGCGCGGGAGATGCTATTCTATCCAGAGCGCCGGGGGTGACTCTGCGGACCTACTTTACCCTTAAGCACTCTCTCGACATAGCGAGCTCGAAATGCCACAAAACGATGGCGCTCGCCCTACGCCATTAAAGCCCGGCCACATGCCGGAGGTGCTTGAATGCACGATTGCACGTTTCGCTTATCGCTCGGCCTTAACAGGAATTCCACCAATTGTTTTTCGAGACCTCAGTTCCTCGGTCACCCATTTCGGTGTAGGCTCGGCTACCATCTCGCCAGTTGTTCTGGGGCCCCTGAGAGAGGCCAGCAATGCCTTCAGCGGATGCTGCAGCGTGTCTTCGACGGCAGTTGCTTCATAACCGCAATGAGCCATGCACTGTGCGCACTTTGGATTGCTGCTGTTACCGTATTTTTCCCAGGGCGTGTCATCCAGCAGGTCTTTAAAACTAGCCGCGTAGCCTTCATCAGATAATAAATAG
This sequence comes from Pseudomonadota bacterium, assembly GCA_030856655.1. GTDB lineage: Bacteria > Pseudomonadota > Gammaproteobacteria > Burkholderiales > Nitrosomonadaceae > Nitrosospira. The sequence continues at coordinate 8,244 of JALYOY010000112.1, forward strand.
CAGGGTTTTTGCCAGCCAAATATATTACGTGTTGGATTCCCCCATGGCGTGCACTCGTAATCCTGGTTGCCGGCCAGAAAATCAAGATAAAGCTTCGAATGGTTTAATTTCCAGTTGCGCGTCTTGCCGATCTCAAAAATACCGCGAAATAGCTTCTTGGTATCTTGCCCTTTAATAAATATATCCTGCTTCGGAGCGCGTTCATAGCTGAAACCCGGTGCAATAGTCGCGCCCTCAATGCCCAATTCCATCGCATAATCCAGAAATTCGGCAACATCCGCCGGGGTCTCACCCTGAAACAGGGTGCAATTCACGGTGACCCTAAATCCTCTCGCCACGCATAACTTTATTGCCTCGACTGCCCGATCAAAGACTCCATCCTGGCAAACCGAGGCATCATGCCTCTCTTTCATGCCATCCAGGTGGATAGAGAAGGTCAAATAAGGAGATGGCGTATAGTCATCTATCCTTTTTTTCAACAAAAGCGCATTCGTGCACAAATAAACATACTTCTTCCGCGCAATGATGCCCGCGATGATTTGCGGCATTTCTTTATGTATCAGTGGTTCGCCGCCAGGAATCGAGACCATCGGCGCATCACACTCGTCAACAGCCTGCATGCATTGTTCGAACGAAAGACGCTGATCAAGAACGTTGTCGGGATAGTCAATTTTGCCGCAACCCGCGCAGGCTAAATTACAGCGAAACAGAGGCTCCAGCATCAGAACCAAAGGGTATTTCTTTACCCCCTTCAACTTTTGCTTGATCAGATAGCTGCCTACAGCGATCTGTTGGCGTAATGGAACTCCCATGAACAAAATCCTCCAAAAAACTTTAATAACTTTTTGATAATATATAAATAATCGGGCAGACTTTTCCTGTTATTCCGACACTCATAAAAGCTTCTTGCGACACAACAACGTCGTCCAAGCCATCTCCTCATTTTCATTTTCTTCTGGTGGCACGTTATTGCGTCAGTATATTAGCATGTCTATTTCACAAACTAAACTCACAGCCTCCGTAGGGTTAATACGTGGGCATTAATCCTGAACCGGCGGTGGCTCGCTCTTTTTTAGGCCCATTTTTTCACCCTCCTTGCTCTCACAACGAGATGACCTTTTACGCCACTTGATCCTCACTTTTTGGTCAACAATTCCCTATATGGAGAATTTACATTAAGCCGAATTCCTGATGGAAGAGCCTTGACTTTTTGCCGCGATCCTTGAGTCCCACAAAAGAATGTTAAAAAAATGGGGCGCCGAAGCGCCCCATTTCCAACTGACTGACTCGATTAAAAGTTGTGACGGACACCAATCGTGTAGGTGGCACGATTGCCTGTTGCGTAGGTAGGTTGCGCAGTGAGACCTGCGGTATTTGCAGATCCGCCGTCCACATAAACGTGCTGGTAGCCACCAAATAGACTGGTGCGCTTGCTCAGGCTGTGAATAGCGCCTACCGTAAAGCTATCAGCACTGCGCGACGCCGCTCCAGGAGTGATACCACCCGCATCAGCTCTGGTC
>JALYOY010000147.1 GCA_030856655.1 Pseudomonadota bacterium
CTGATGCAGTACAGGCATTTGGCAAAATTCCGGTGGATTTTATCTCGCTCAAAGTACACGCCATGACATTGTCCGCCCACAAGATTTATGGTCCCAAAGGCGCGGCCGCATTGATTATAGACAAGCGGCTATTGCTTAAGCCGCTGATATACGGAGGTGGCCATGAGAATGGGTTGCGCTCGGGTACCGAGAATGTTCCCGCTATTGTGGGGTTCGGTATCGCTTGCGGATTAGCTAAAACGAGGTTAGCGGAAAGAACTGCGCGCATTGCACCAATGCGCGCGCGGTTAGAGCAGGGGCTGGTCGAAATGGGTGCTGTTATTTTTGGCTTGGGCGCGGTACGCTTGCCTAACACGTGCTATTTCGCATTGCCTGACATCGAAGGCGATACTCTGGTTGTTCGTCTTGACAAGGCGGGTTTCGCAGTAGCAAGCGGTGCCGCCTGCTCCAGCGTAAATCCCGGCCGCAGCCATGTACTGGAAGCGATGGGAGTGGAGCCAATGCTGGCGCGTTGTGCGGTGCGAGTCAGCCTGGGCAGCAATAACTCCATGGCGCAGGTGGAAGATTTCCTTAAAGCCTTGAGCGGCGTGGCGGAGGAGTTGAAACGGATGAATATGGCCGCAATCTGAATATGGAAATCTTATTCAGTACCTGTAGGAAGCTCTGGGGATTCCCGCACTACACCGGATGACAAAAATGGTAGTAGACCTGAATGATTGCGACCCTTTCAATTAGTTTGACTACTTTAATCAGGCATGCTCAGCGCTTTTAATCTCCCTCAAACCGGCTTGCAGAGCGCTTTTATCCCCCGGCAAGTTGCAAGCTTTTATGAAACGGCATCGAACATGAGCGAGGTACCTGTTAACCAGAGTCCAGCCTGTTTGGAAAGCCCATTTTATTCTGACCATTTAATCTTTATGTGTAGAATCGCCTTAAGAACAGAGGATAGTTCTCGGATTTTTCACATCAGGATCTCTCTACAGGGGTAATAAGTTGGCACAACCTAATTTTCAGTATGAGAAACGTCAACGGGATTTAATCAAGAAGAAGAAACAAGAGGAAAAGAGACAGCGCAAGCTGGATAAAACCAAGGTACAGTCCGACGAGAGTCCGGATGAATCTCTGAATGCCGCTGATAAGGAACACACCGAAAAAACTGAATAATCCGATCAGCCCGCCGGGATGATAAACGGGTCGTGAGCATGATGAAGGTCGCCTCTGGCGATAATTATGTGCTCGAGGTAGTATAAGACAATGCCTGAAAGCAACTCACGAGTTGTATCTGTGGTTCCTCAGAGCGGCCTCGTCCGTCTCACACATATTATTTATTTGCTGCACGGTTTCAGCGTACTGATGGGGATTCTTGGCCCGGCGCTTATTATTACGACTTTTCTTACCGGCTGGCCTTCGATCATCGCGGTAATTATTAACTACGCGAAACGCAACGACGTGCGTGGCACTTATCTCGATTCGCATTTCGGATGGCAGATTCGTACATTCTGGTATACATTGCTTTGGCTGATAATTGCGGCCATTCTTTTTGTCACCGTGATTGGTATCATATTTGCCTATATCCTGGCCATGGGCGCGGGTATTTGGGTCTTTTACCGCATTATCCGTGGCTGGATCGCGCTCAATGATGGCAGATCCATGCCTGCCTAGCACCGTCCATAATTCTATTGTCATTCCACCGCCACCCGCTATCCAATTGGACCGGGTAACAAGGGATTCCCAGTCATCAGCAGCCATCCTGCGGCGTTGCGCCGTGTCCTGCGTCTAACTAAACCAAGCACTCCACTCGTACAACTGCCGGATTCAGGAGAAACCGGCCACTTCCTCCTATGTGTGGCGCCGTACAGTCGTGGATAATCTTGCTTACTAATATGCCGGTATCTCCGGCTTCTTAATTTATAGGATTCTTCCACGTTCGAAAAACAGAATCCAACGCTGATATCGAGAGGTTCGTTATGCCCCCATCTCAAAATCCCAGGCAAAGCCCGAAGCAGAACAAGATCCTTGCAGCACTATCTCTTACAAGTTACACGCGTCTATTACCTTTTCTTGAATTGGTACATATGCCGGTAGGCCATGCAGTTTACGAACCCGGCCTTCCTATTAATCATCTGTATTTTCCGACAACTTGTATTGCCGTGCGTCTATATGAAATGGCAGACGGCGCATCCACGCAAATCGGAGTCATCGGTAATGAGGGTTTGGTGGGCATGTCTCTTCTGCTAGGCAGCGAAACTAGTCCGGCGCGCGTGGTAGCGTTAAGCGCAGGCAATGCTTATCGCATCAAGGCAGGTTTTCTTAAGAAAGAATTTGAGTCGAGTGAAGAATTGCGACGACTTCTTTTGCGATTCGCGCAAGCATTGATTACCCAGACAGAGCAGATCGCGGTTTGTAACCGATACCATACCATAGATCAACAGCTGAGCTACTTTCTGCTGATGAATTTGGACCGCCTATCAGGTAATGAACTTCATATTACGCATGAGCAAGTAGCAATTATGCTGGGTGTGCGCCGGAAAAGCATAACGGTAGCCGCGCACAAACTACAAGCATCCGGAGCGATCCGTTGCAGGCGCGGTCATCTTGCGGTAGTCGACCGCCAGCAACTGGAGGCGAGCGCCGGGGAGAACTATATGGTGGTAAGAAAAGAATACGAGCGTTTGCTGGGACCTTTTTCTCCGCCTATCAACGCTTCAACTACGAACGCGTCTCTTGGCGTTTCACGAAAAACGATTGAAGAATATTTTCATGAAACCAGACAAACTCAAACTCTTTAGCCAAAACCTGATACCAGTTCCGATGGCTTTGACCCATTGCTTGCTCGGCTGGCCTTTTTCGTCCTTTTCAGCAACAGAACAGTTACTGACCCTTCAAAATCTCAAAATCTGTCCTTGCCCGGCACTTTTTGCTCTATTTCTGAGCTTCGATCGCTTTTAGTGTGCGGTGTCGTACAGATTACTTTTCTCCGAAGAGTAAAATAAATATTACCTGGCCTGAATACCTGGTTTGGATGTTCTTGAAGGACGTTTGGATGTTCTTGAAGAACTAAAGGGAGTGGTGTTATGTCGACTCAATATCAGTTCGATAATGGGGAGTTATCGTGAAAAAAGTAAATGTCCTGATGTTAAGTCTTGGGCTGGCTAGCTTTAGCGCGGGAATGAACAACGCCATCAGTCAGAGCGATAACGAAACGCGCCCGGCAAACGGCCTATCGCGTGATGCGATCGTCAATGCTCAGACGGTTCGAGAGACACCCGTTACGCGACCCGAACAAAAGAAGAGCGAACACGACCGTTCGAATGTCTTTGCGGCGCCAAACGCAATGCCCTCTTCCCCTGCGTTTGATAATCAGCCTGATGACGGAAAGATACTCGGATTCGATTTTTATCGTGATCCCCTTAATGCAAAAAAGCCCATGCAAACCTTTGAAGAAATCATGCGAGCCGACGTGGCCGATCGTTCCAAGGTCATGAAAACACAACATGAATTGCTTCTACGGCGTTACGATCTAACCCCGAGGCTTGACCGGGAAGCAAGAATGTCCCGTGGCAAACCTTTGGCGGTGGGTCCAACCGCGCGCCTGACTGCGGGAATGAGCTGGCAAAAGCTGGCCAGCATGTCTCCGTCCGAGATACGTAGCCAGAAGGCTTTCCCTTATCCCGCCTTGCCTCACCCTAAACAAACACCAGGCGGCCAGGTTTTTCCTCAAGTTCAAGTCAAGATGTTTCCCCGGCTGGAGAGGTTTGACGTCGAATTTGATTTGCCCGAAGCGTTCCTGCCCGAGTTTCCGCCGGCCATTTTTCTTCAGAACCGGCCTGAACTGGGCGACGTTTCACGCGGAGAGGTTGTCTCAATCAACAATTTTTACCGTCTATTCAAGGATATTCTGACGCCCGTGCAGTTGGACGGCCTGAGAATGCTGCTGACCCCTTTTCCGCAAGAAGAGTTTAATCCGACCGATGACCGTAAAAGTAAGGAACCCAGCCTGGGAGTTACATGTTTTGATTGCCATGTCAACGGCCATACTACGGGACAGTTTCATCTGAACCCCGATACCAGGCCGGAGCAGCGACGCTTCCGGCTAGACACCACCAGCTTGCGCGGAATGTATAACCAGCAGATTCATGGTTCGAAGCGGAGCCTGCGTTCGGTAGAGGACTTTACCGAGTTTGAATTCCGTACAGCCTATTTCAATGGCGACCCGATACACGCCATGAAAAAAGGCTTTACGATTTTTGATCGGATTCACGTAAGTCATATGGCGCAATTGCAGAATATGCTGGATTTTCCGCCCGCCCCAAAACTGGATAGCCAGGGCCGGCTCGACCCAGCTCAAGCAAATGAGAAGGAGCTCCGTGGCGAGAAGCTTTTTTTCGGAAAAGGTCAGTGTGCAAGTTGCCATAAGCCACCTGCTTTCCTTGACCATCAAATGCACGACCTGAAGCTCGAACGTTTCGTTAATGAGCCGGGCGACGGACCGATAAAGACTTTTACCTTGCGAGGCATTAAAGACAGTCCCCCTTATCTGCACGACGGCCGTTTATTAACGCTCGAAGATACTGTTGAATTTTTCAATCTGGTGTTACAGCTCAAACTTACGGAAGAGGAGAAGTCTGATCTCGTAGCCTATATGCGGCAACTATAAAAACGCTTTTGCGAGTAGAAGCTGGAATTCTTTGCGTTCAGATGTTGGAATCACGTGATTTAAAGAGACGAAAAAATAACCAAGGAGATATTCATGAGCATTTCCGCCACACCTGCAACGTTAAACCGGAAAGAGGCGTTTTCCCTGAATGAGTCATCTTTTCGCAAGCCCGTAAAAGTGGTACGTAAAGCGGTGTTCCCTGTTGCGGGGCTGGGTACCCGATTTCTGCCTGCGACAAAGGCAATCGCTAAAGAGATGTTGCCTATTGTGGATCGTCCATTGATTCAATACGCCGTGGATGAAGCAGCGGCGGCCGGTATTGAAGAGATAATTTTTGTAACTCATCGCAGCAAGCGCTGCATTGAAGATCACCTTCATAGGGCGGTGGAACTTGAAAGTGAATTAGCCTTGCAGGGCAAGCATGCGTCGTTGAAAATGTTGCGGCAACTAAACCCGTCCGGTATTCATTTTAGTTTCGTCCGCCAGGAAGAACCAAAAGGATTGGGGCATGCAATTCTTTGTGCGCAGCGTCTGATTGGTAACGAACCTTTTGCCGTGCTGCTTCCGGACGATCTGATCAATGGCCAGCCACCGGTGCTAGCGCAGATGATTTCTCAATACGAGCGGATACCCAATAGTCTTGTGGCCATCCGGCCGGTACCACGTGAAGATACTCACCGCTATGGCATTGTAGATGCCTACAGTCAGGATGTGGAAGGCTGTAGCGCGAGGATTCGCGGTGTGGTGGAGAAGCCCTCTCCCGATGCGGCGCCGTCGACAATGGCTATCATAGGCCGCTATATTCTTTCGCCTGCAATCTTTGAATGCATCGCAAATTTGGACCCAGGGGTAGGAGGAGAAATTCAGCTGACGGACGGAATCTCCCGCCTGCTGAAATCGGAGCCGGTGATGACTTACCGTTTTCAAGGCAGGCATTACGATTGTGGAAGCAAAGCAGGTTTTCTGGAGGCGACGATGGCGTATGGATTGCAGCATCCGGAGGTAGGCAAGGAATTTCGTGAAGCATTATTGCGCATGGCGCAGCAACTCACTAGCGAAATTCATGATGCGCCTGACTTTGCAAGTAACACTACAGTTGATATACGCCCGGCGGTGATGCTAAAGACTGCATGACCATCAACCGGAGTTCATGTCTGAATGATCAGAACTATCGGGGTAACGCAAACATATTGCGGACAGCGAGGCGGCTGGTAAATATGCCCATAAACTATTTCCAGTTTAATGCTTATGTAGAATGGGTGGAGCGAAGCGCAACCCATTCTACGAAAAACCGCATATTCGAGACTTGTAAACAGAGGGTTCTTGCTTCGCTTTAACTATCGCCGCTGGTTTTCATGCCCATCATTTCACCGAAGCGAACAGTTCGCCCGGCACCCCATTGGTGATTAAACACCAACCGGTTTTTCGGAAATAACATTACTACCGTTGAGCCTAGCTGAAACCGGCCCATTTCCTCGCCTTTTTCGAACATCAAATTCCGCGATTCGTATTGCCACTTGCGAATTTTAGGAATATCTCCGGAATGTCTCGGATTGACCACACCGTGCCACACGGTGGATATGCTTCCTACAATAGTGGCACCCACCAGGACTAATACAAAGGGGCCGGATTCAGTTTCAAATATGCACACCACGCGCTCGTTGCGTGCAAACAAGCCAGGCACGCCTCGGACCGTACCTGGATTTACCGAGAATAACGTGCCGGGAATATAAACCATGCAGATCAATCGACCCGCGCATGGCATATGAACCCGGTGGTAATCTTTCGGGCTCAAATACAAGGTTGCGAAGTTGCCGTCAGAGAACTTTTCAGCCAATTCGCTATCCCCGCCCATTAGCGCAGTAGTCGTGTAATCG
>JALYOY010000187.1 GCA_030856655.1 Pseudomonadota bacterium
TGGCGGAGAGGGTGGGATTCGAACCCACGTGCCAGGTTACCCTGACCATCTGATTTCGAGTCAGCGCCGTTATGGCCACTTCGGTACCTCTCCCTTGCAAGTAGACATTTTACCAGTTTATCCTGCCTTTATCTTGCCCTCGTCGACGGCAAAAACATGTCAGAATGTTTACGTGTTTTGCTTGTCTCTTTTCCATGCCCACCATCCCTTGCCTGTTAATTATCCTTGTCGTTTGCGGCCTCATGCTTACTGGATGTGATGCGTTTGAGAAGCCGGATCTGCCATTCGACAAGCTCGATGAGCTCGTGGTCATTACAGTGAATAGCCCCGATACCTACTATGAGAATTCCGAAGGCCGTTATGCCGGCTTGGAGTTTGATCTCGCTTCGGAATTCGCGCGCGATCTGGGCCTGAATGTGAGATTCAAGATAGTGCCAAAAATGGATCAGGCATTGTTAAGCCTGGAAAAGCACCAGGGACACTTTGCCGCTGGTTTAAACGTTAGCGCCAAGCATGAATTACGCGCTCGTTTTGGCCCAGCGTACCAGCTCATGCAACCTCAACTAGTCTACAATACCCTCTACCGCAGGCCCAAAAATATCCGCGACCTCCTGGGGAGAACTGTCGAGATTGCAAGTGGAACAACGCATGCCGAACAACTAAATAAAGTAAAGCAGCAGGTTCCCGGCCTGAAGTGGACCGAAGTGGAGATCACGGAGGAAGATCTGCTGGCTAAACTGGCGGAAGGTAAAATCGACTATGCAGTGGCCGACTCCACCCAGATCAATCTGGCAAAGAATTTCCACCCTAATCTGGATACAGCCTTCGATTTAGGCGAGCCAACCGGCAAGGCATGGGCGTTTTCACCATACGTGGAGCGGGGGCTATTGGAAAAGACGCAGAAATTCTTTAACCGAATCGAACAAGACGGCACCTTGACGCGTCTGCTCGACCGGTATTACGGCCACATTCAGCGCCTAGGGCAGGCAGACGTGAGTGGCATTTTGGACAAGATGCGCACGGTTCTTCCGGATTTGCGTAATCACTTTTACCGAGCGGAGGAATTAACAGGAATCGACTGGCGATTGATCGCAGCGTTGGCCTATCAGGAGTCGCATTGGAACCATCTGGCGACTTCACCCGCCAATGTACGAGGCATTATGATGCTAACGGAAACTACGGCCGACCGGATGAAAGTGACCGACCGTCTGAATGCCCGGCAGAGCATATTGGCGGGAGCGCGTTACCTCCAAATGCTGAAGGACAGATTGCCATCGCGCATTCTGGAGCCGGACCGTAGTTGGATTGCCCTGGCGGCATACAACCAGGGCTATGGCCATATAGAGGATGCACGCGTGCTGGCCCAGCGTCTCCAACTGAGCCCGGATACATGGTTGGACCTAAAAAAAACATTGCCGCTATTGAGCGTCAGCAAGCATTTCCGAAGTCTGAAGCATGGCTATGCACGAGGCGGCGAAGCGGTCATTCTGACGGAATCCGTCAGAACTTATTACAAAATTTTGCTGAAATATGAACGCCCTTATTCATGGGACTTTCCCGTCGCCGATGAAATTGGCTCGCTATCCTGAAAGAAGCCAAACTGGAATCTTGCCGCAAGCACATAAGGTGTAGGGGCCATCAATAAGCGAGCGCATTGCGTCGTAAAGTATGGATTCCTCCATACCGTGGACCTGATTACTATCGCGATGAGGCGGTTTTCGCGCGCACATTGATTCGCGTTCATCTCAAGCCGTTCAAAACATGCTTTGATAGGCGTGCGCTCTCCGCTTATTGCGCCTTACAATTTGTGCTGGTTTTCATCTTTCCCTTCGTAATAATAATCGAAGAATAATAATTGTTGAGTCATTGAAGCAGTCAGGCTATATTGGACCCTGTCAATTTCTAACCAGTTTTCTAACCTTAGGGAGAGGGCCATGACATTACGCTTAGGCGATATTGCACCTGATTTCGAGCAGGATTCCTCAATTGGCAAAATTAAGTTTCACGAGTGGGCAGGCGATTCCTGGGTAGTGCTGTTTTCGCACCCTGCTGATTTCACGCCGGTATGCACAACCGAGCTCGGAATGACCGCAAAGCTCAGGTCCGAGTTTGATAAGCGCAACGTTAAAGCGATCGGGTTATCGGTTGATCCGGCTGAGAAACATACGGGATGGATCAAAGACATTGAAGAGACGCAAAATACCGTGGTCAGTTTCCCAATTATCGCGGATAAGGACAAAAAGGTTGCGACGTTGGATGACATGATTCACCCGAATCAGTCTGAAACTATGACCGTCCGTTCACTATTCATTGTTGACCCCAAAAAGAAAGTGCGCCTCATCATTACCTATCACATGAGCACAGGTCGTAATTTTTACGAAGTCCTTCGCGTTCTTGATGCGCTGCAGTTGACTGATAATTGCTCGGTAGCCACGCCAGCCAATTGGCGGGACGGGGACGATGTGATTATCCCCCTTACGATTCAGGATGAAGCAGTCATCAAGCAGAAATTTCCGAAAGGCTATAAGGCGCCGCGTCCGTATC
>JALYOY010000205.1 GCA_030856655.1 Pseudomonadota bacterium
TCAATTTTTCCAGTTCCCCTGAATCAGAGATCTGCTTCAATCCCTGTGATTCAATAATCTGGTCGGCAAAATTCTCATCGAACCGGGGGCTCCGGCTCCTCCATCCATTAAAATCCGTGCTGCCCGGACTCACCTTCGCCCACATCTGCCTGAACACCTCCTTGGCCATCTTGCCGGAGATCGTCCCATCCTTGAGGCGCATGAGAAGCTGCGTAAGCTGTAGCGGCGATAGCGGGCAGCTATCAAAAAATTTTCCTTCGTTATTGAGATAGCTGAAAATCTCGCCCATTACCCAATTTGCGCAAAGTTTCGGATCAGATGGGAGTTTATCAACCACCGCTTCGTAGTACTCCGCAATTTCTCGATCGGTTGTCAAAGCGGCTGCGTCGTAACTGGAAAGCCCGTAGTCACGCGCAAGGCGCTGGCGCATTTTCTGCGGCAACTCCGGGAGCAAGTTTTGAACTTCCGCGATCCAGCTTTCTGTAATTTCAAGCGGCAACAAATCCGGATCGGGAAAGTAGCGATAGTCCTGCGCATCTTCTTTGCTGCGCATGGCACGGGTTTCATCCTTCTCCGAATCGTAAAGCCGGGTTTGCTGGTGTATGGTCCCGCCGTCTTCAAGAATTTCTATCTGCCGTTTGGCCTCGTAATCAATCGCCTTTTCAAGAAAACGGAACGAGTTGAGATTTTTTATTTCACAGCGGGTGCCAAGCCTGTCTGATCCGTGAACGCGTACGGAAACGTTGGCGTCGCAGCGGAATGAGCCTTCCTGCATATTGCCATCGCAAATACCAATCCAGCGCACCAGCGAATGCAATGTTTTGGCGTAGGCTACCGCTTCCGCACTGCTGCGCAAATCCGGCTCGGAAACGATCTCGAGCAGAGGTGTGCCGGCACGATTCAGATCAATACCGGTCATCCCGTGAAAATCCTCATGCAATGATTTGCCCGCATCCTCCTCCAGGTGCGCGCGGGTAAGGCGTATGGTTTTCTCGCGTTCGCTTCCGTCTTGCCCGAGCTGAATCTTGACGCTGCCACCCACGATTACCGGCAATTCATACTGGCTGATCTGGTAACCCTTTGGCAAATCGGGATAGAAATAATTCTTCCGCGCAAAAATTGAGAGCGCACTGATTTCCCCCCCCACTGCCAGACCCAGCTTTATCGCCCTCTCCACTGCGCCACGATTCAATACCGGCAATACGCCGGGTAATGCAAGATCGACTGCGCAAGCCGCGGCATTGGGCGCTGCGCCAAATGTAGTCGAGGCGGCGGAGAATATTTTTGATTGGGTCGAGAGTTGGGTATGTACCTCAAGACCGATAACGATTTCCCATTGCATTTCGAGAACCCTTTTTTGTCCAGAGCCTTTATTCCCGACGTGCTAAGAAAACGGAAATAATTTCCAACTTTCTGCGTCTCTGGGTTTAACGGATCAAGCCTGCAATTTAACTGGCATCTGGACATGCCAGTCGGTTATCCGCTGGTATTGATGCGCCACATTCAGCATTTGCGCTTCCGCAAAATAATCGCCGACAATGTGCAATCCCACAGGCCTGCTTTTGTCGCCGAAACCGACCGGGATGGACATTCCGGGAAGCCCGGCCAGATTGACGGCGATGGTGTACGCATCGGACAAATACATCTGCACTGGATCGCTGCTTCTCTCTCCAAGGTCGAATGCAACAGTGGGCGAAGTCGGCCCCATGATGATGTCGCATTGTTTAAATGCCTCGGCAAAATCCTGTGCTATCAGGCGGCGCAGCTTCTGTGCCTGAATGTAGTATGCATCGTAATAACCATGCGACAACACGTAAGTGCCGATCAGAATGCGGCGCTTCACCTCCGCGCCGAAACCCTGGGCACGGCTTTTCCGGTACATGTCATTGAGGTCGATATACTCGGGAGCACGATAGCCGTAACGCACGCCGTCGAAACGAGAGAGATTACTCGATGCTTCCGCTGGAGCCAGTACATAATAAACAGGAACGGAAAGCTTCGTAGTGGGCAGCGACACCTCCACCGTTTTTGCGCCGAGCTTTCGATATTCCGCGATGGCCGCTTCCACTACGCACGCCACGTCATTGGCTATTTCCTTAACGAAATATTCCTTCGGCAGACCAATACGCAGACCTTCCAGAGGCTTTTCCAGATTGCGGGTGTAGTCTTCCGGTTCACGCTTTAGACTGGTTGAATCTCGCATATCGAATCCTGCCATGACATTCAGCATCAATGCCAGATCTTCCGCTGATTTTGCCATGGGTCCGCCCTGGTCGAGGCTGGACGCAAACGCGATCATGCCGTAGCGCGATACCAGTCCGTAGGTGGGCTTGATGCCTGAAATCCCGCATAGCGCCGCTGGTTGACGAATTGAACCGCCAGTATCGGTGCCGGTTGCGGCAGGGGCCATGCGTGCAGCGACGGCGCAAGCGGAGCCACCTGAGCTGCCGCCGGGCACGGCCGTAATATCCCACGGGTTTTTTACCGGCCCATAAAAGGAGGTTTCACTGCTCGATCCCATTGCGAACTCATCCATGTTGGTCTTGCCGATATTCACTGCCCCCGCCGCATTGAAGCGCTCAACCACATCGGCATCGTAAGGCGAAGTAAAGTTCGACAGCATCTTCGACCCACAAGTGGTACGCCATCCCTTGGTACAGAAAATATCTTTCTGGGCAACAGGAATACCCGTTAATGGGTGCGCGCGGCAAGATGCTAACATCATATCTGCCGCATGCGCCTGGGCCAGGCTTGTCTCTTCATCGAGCGTAATGAAAGCGTTGTAGTCCGGGTTCAGCGTCCGTGAACGCTTGAGAAACTCGCCGGTCAATTCAACGCTGGAGATTTTTTTCACCGCGAGCAGCGCGGAAAGTTGCTTGAGGCTGAAGTTCAACATGGTGTTCGCGGGGGGAGCAATCATGGAAAGGCGGAAGCAGGATCACAGGGACGCGCTAAACTTCACTCGATAACTTTCGGCACCAAGTAAAGCCCCGACCCTACCTGGGGTGCTATCGATTGAAACAACTCGCGCTGATCGATCTCAGTTACAACGTCATCACGCAACCGCTGCATGACATTCTGAGCGTGAGACATTGGTTCTATCGCCGAAGTATTCACTGCCTGCATCTGCTGGATCAGGTCGAAGATATCCGATAATTGCGCCAGCGCGGTACTTGCCTCATCCTCGCTAACTTCAATGCGGGCAAGGTTTGCGACACGCTTTACATCGTCCAGAGACAGTAACATCAGTTCCTAAACCCCCTTATATCCCTTTATAACCCTTATATTCAAATAGCTAATAGAGTATCATAGCCCGCCTAAGCGGCGCATTCTTTTCGCGCACTATATCATCGCCACTCAACGGATTCCGTAACCATGCTTAATTTTATAAACAATAATATATTGAGGGGCTATTTTTCGACCGATATGGCGATAGACCTGGGCACCGCCAACACTCTGATTTATGTTCGCGGGCAGGGCATTGTGTTGAATGAACCGTCGGTGGTGGCGATACGACAGGATGGTGGGCCCAATGGCAAGAAAGTAATTCAGCAAGTAGGTCTTGCAGCCAAGCAGATGCTGGGGCGCACCCCTGGTAATATCACTGCAATCAGGCCCATGAAGGACGGCGTAATTGCCGATTTTACCGTTACCGAGCAGATGCTGAAGCACTTCATAAAAAAGGTGAATCCGCCCCGATTGTTTTCCGCCAATCCCCGCATTGTAATTTGCGTTCCGTACGGCTCCACTCAAGTTGAGCGTCGCGCCATCCGCGAAGCCGCTTATGGCGCCGGAGCGCGTAAGGTCGAACTGATCGAAGAGCCGATGGCTGCAGCCATTGGCGCCAATTTACCGGTCGAGGAGGCCACCGGCTCGATGGTGGTCGACATTGGCGGCGGCACTACGGAAGTGGGTGTGATTTCGCTCGGCGGCATCGTTTATTCAAATTCAGTGCGTGTTGGCGGCGACAAGTTCGACGAAGCCATTATCAACTACATTCGCCGCAACTACGGCATGCTGATCGGCGAAGTCACCGCTGAATTGATCAAGAAAGAAATCGGCTCCGCTTTTCCAGGATCGGAAGTACGCGAAATGGAAGTCAAGGGACGTAATCTGGCGGAAGGAATTCCACGCAGCTTTACCATTTCCAGCAATGAAATTCTCGAAGCACTGACCGACCCCCTGAACAGCATCGTCAGTGCTGTCAAATCCGCGCTAGAGCACACGCTGCCTGAGTTAGGCGCGGACATCGCCGAAAAAGGCATGGTGCTGACCGGTGGTGGCGCATTGCTGCGCGACATCGACCGTCTGCTAATGGAAGAAACCGGCTTGTCGGTAATCATCGCGGAGGACCCGCTTACCTGCGTCGTGCGTGGGTCGGGTGTTGCGCTGGAAAATATGGATCAATTGGTTGGCATATTTGCCAGTGATTAACTGGCTTCAAGCATGACGGGGCGCACGCTGAGTTGGGAATCCTGAAAGCTGAGACCTAATGGAGATGGCCCCGCAGTTTTTCAGGCACGGCCCCAGTTTGCTCGCGCGACTGGTTTTTTTTGTACTGCTGTCATTACTGCTGATGGCAGTTGATACGCGGTTTAAGTATCTCTCAGAAATTCGCCAGGCTTTCGCTGTAGTTATCCATCCGTTACAGAAACTGGCCAATGTACCCATAACGATCTATGACACGATAAGCCAATTTTTCGTCAGCCGGCATTTGGCTGACGAAAACGCGCATCTTAAGCAGCAATATCTTGTCGACCGGGGGCAACTTCAGCAGTTGCAGGCACTGGAAGCTGAAAATGCGCAGTTGCGCAAGCTGCTGGAAGCCGCTCAGCGACTGGAAAGCAAGGCTGTTATGGCCGAAATACTGCGCGTTCCACGCGATCCGTTTAACCGCAAGGTCATACTTGATAAGGGCAGTCAAAGCGGTATTCAGCCAGGCCAGGTAGTGGTGGATGATGTAGGCGTAGTGGGACAGGTTACCCGCAACTATCCATGGCTATCCGAGGTCACTCTTATTACTGATAAGGATCATTCGGTGCCGGTTCAGGTAGTACGCAATGGCTTGCGTTCGGTGGTGTCCGGCACCGGCAAGGATGGAATGCTGGAATTGCGTTATCTGGCAATGAACACGGATATCCGGGAGGGCGATATGCTGGTGACGTCCGGAATAGATGGTGTTTATCCACCTGGCCTTCCCGTGGCAATAGTGTCGAAAATCGAGCGCAATCCTACTTATGTTTTTGCCCAGGTTACCTGCACACCTGCCGCTGGGGTAGGGCGCCACCGGCAGTTATTGATATTATCTTTGCTAACACCGATTACGGAAAAGCCGGCAGAAGCTAGCGAAGGAAAACCCGAGAGCAGGAAGGGAGAAAAAATTGGCGTTCGCTAATTATCCTAAGCAGGAAATCCTGCTACCAGTCAAAGGCTCGCTCATCGTTCTCAGCCTCATGACGGCTCTATTGCTGAATCTGCTGCCGCTAAAAGATATTGTGCTGACATTGTGGCCGGATTTCACTGCCTTGGTGGTGCTCTACTGGTGTATCAATCAACCACAGCGGGTCGGCATGAGCACAGCTTTCGGTATGGGTCTGTTAATGGATGTCGGAAACGCCAGCACATTCGGCCAGCATGCCTTGGCATACAGTATCATGGCGTTTGTCGCGTTGGTACTCCACCGGCGTTTGCGTGTTTTCGGCTTGCTGAAGCAGGCCCCCCAGATAGGGCTGATGCTGCTTATAGGGCAATCCGTCATACTTCTGACAGGGCTGCTGGGCGGGTCTCATTTTCCCGGCTGGGATTTCTTTTTTGCCAGTGCTACCGGTACACTGCTGTGGCCACTACTCTCCTCATTATTGAGAATACCCCAGCGGCCCAAGTCTGATTCCGGTGCATTATCCTAAATCCCGCACTTGACCACTCGTTTTTCACTCATTTTTCAGCTCGGCGCTATGATCCGCAAAGACTTTCCGCGCCCAAAAACCGCACACCGCGACCCGTTCAACTGCCGGATTCAGGATTATGAATCGCACAGTAGAGCTTCGTAATCACCCGCGTGAACTGCACCATTTTCGCTTGCGGCTTGCTATCGGCGCCGGATTCGTGCTGCTGCTGTTCCTTCTGCTGTTTGCCCGCTTCTTTTACCTGCAGGTATCACAGCGGGAGCATTATCACACCTTGGCGGAAGCCAACCGAATATCCATCGCACCTATTGTACCTAATCGAGGCCTGATTTTCGACCGCAACGGCGAGGTACTGGCGCACAACTACTCAGCCTATACGCTCGAAATTGTGCCTAACAAGGTTGCCAACCTCGACGCGCTCATTAACGAATTGTCCTCCGTAATCGAGATAGCGGCGAGAGACCGCAAGCGTTTCAAGAAACTGATGGATGAGAGCAAGAGATTTGAAAGCCTGCCCATCCGCACCCGCTTATCAGACGTGGAAGTTGCGCGCTTCGCCGCCAACCGCTATCGCTTTCCCGGCGTGGAAATCAAGGCGCGTTTATTCCGCCAATACCCAAAGGGCGATGTTGCATCACATGTTGTAGGCTATATTGGCCGCATTAACGACAAGGATCTGGAGCAACTGGAGGTCAATCAGGACTTGGCCAATTATCGCGGCTCCCAGTACATGGGTAAAATCGGTATCGAACAAAGCTATGAGAAGGAACTACACGGAATCACCGGCTTTGAGGAAATGGAAACCGACGCAGCCGGCCGGGTGATAAGGATAATATCTCGTACTCCGCCGATATCAGGCAATAATCTGACGCTATCGCTCGATATCAAATTGCAGGAGGTGGCGGAAAAGGCATTCGGAGACCGGCGCGGCGCCCTGGTAGCGATTGATCCTGGCACCGGGGACGTGCTGGCATTCGTTAGCAAGCCGGGCTTTGATCCCAATCTATTTGTCGATGGCATCGACTCCGAGAACTGGGATTTGCTGAACAATTCCATCGATAGACCGCTAAATAATCGGGCGCTACGCGGACTGTATCCGCCCGGGTCCACATTCAAGCCATTCATGGCACTAGCCGGCTTGGAACTGAAAAAACGTTCAGCCCAGAATGGAATTAATGACGCGGGATACTTTAGCCTGCCCGGCAGTTCCCATCGCTTCCGTGACTGGAAGGCGGGTGGACATGGATACGTGGATCTGCACAAATCCCTGGTTGTGTCTTGTGATACCTATTACTATGGCCTGGCTAACGACCTCGGCATCGACAACATTTTTAATTTCATCAGTCAATTCGGATTGGGGAAAAAAACCGGAATCGATATCGAAGGCGAGGTAAGTGGCCTGCTGCCATCGCAAGAATGGAAAATGAGGCGGTATAAGCAGAAATGGTACGCAGGCGACACCATTTCCGTGGGTATCGGCCAAGGCTACAATCTGACTACGCCCCTGCAACTGGCTTTCGCTACTGCCATACTTGGCAGCAAGGGTACCGCCTTCCGTCCGCATCTGGTGAAGCAGGTTCACAATAACAGGAATGGCGTAGTGCGTGAAGTTGTAACGCAGCCGCTATATACCCTGGACTTCAATCCCGACAATTTGGCGCATGTGCAAAACGCGCTGATAGACGTAACCCGGCCTGGCGGCACTGCCGCGCTAGCCGGTGCGGGCGCCGCTTATAATTTCGCAGGCAAAACTGGTACGTCGCAAGTGGTCGGTATGAAGCAAGGGGAAAAATATGTTGAAAGCAAGGTCCAGGAACGTCATCGCGATCATGCGTTGTTTGTTGCTTACGCGCCGGCGGAAAACCCGAAAATTGCGCTATCGGTATTAGTGGAAAATGGCGGACATGGAGGCGCTGTCGCTGCTCCGATTGCCAGGCTGGTGATAGACTACTTTTTGCTCGGCAAATTGCCTGAAGAAGCAGCGGCAAAGACGGTCAATCAGGGAGATGGCGAAGATGGCGCGCATGACTAAGCCGCTACGCTTATGGCACTACCTCACGCGTTATGTAGACGGTTTTTTACTGGGCGGATTATTGCTGCTGATGCTGACTGGCCTTCTTACGCTATATAGCGCTACCGATGCAAGCCTGAACCGCGTCACCAATCAGGCGGTCAACATGCTGGTGGCCCTTGCCATCATGTGGCTGGTTGCCAACATTCCGTTGGAACATATCATGCGCATCGCCCTGCCGATATATGTAGCCGGTCTTTTCCTGCTGCTTGGCGTGATGCTGTTTGGAGAAATCAACAATGGAGCACGACGCTGGCTGAACATCGGCGTCACTCGTATCCAGCCTTCCGAGCTGATGAAGATTGCGGTGCCGCTGATGATGGCGTGGTATTTTGACAAACATGAAGCTACCCTGCGGCTGAGGGATTACGCTGTAGCAACGTTGCTGCTGTTGCTGCCGGTAGTTATGATTATGCGTCAACCCGATTTGGGAACGGCATTACTGATTGCATCCAGCGGTTTCTACGTTCTGTTTCTCACCGGGCTGTCGTGGCGCATTATGGCAACATTGCTGCTCGCCGGAGCCGGCAGCCTGCCAATCCTATGGTCACTGATGCACGATTACCAACGCCGGCGTGTCATGACGCTGATTGATCCGACACAGGATGCGTTGGGAGCGGGCTACCACACCATTCAGTCAACCATCGCCATCGGATCGGGCGGTGTCCTCGGCAAAGGTTGGCAGAACGGAACCCAGACCCACCTCGACTTCCTCCCCGAGAGAAGCACCGACTTCATCTTCGCGGTATTCTCCGAAGAATTTGGCCTGATCGGCAATTCATTGCTGTTGCTGTTGTATCTGGTAGTCATAGGTCGCGGCATGGTCATCGCCGCCAATGCCTCGACCCAGTTTACTCGTCTTATTGCCGGCTCTATTACGTTGACTTTCTTTACCTATATTTTCGTCAACATCGGCATGGTTATCGGCATTCTTCCTGTAGTGGGGGTGCCGTTGCCGCTGATTAGCTATGGTGGCACATCGATGGTGACAATGCTGCTGGGATTTGGTATTTTGATGAGCATACAGACGCACCCTAAACTGGTGAAGACGTGAAAAACATCAACTCGGGAAGAACCGTGTCGTCCACTCTCCTGGTATCAGCCACCCGGGTTATTATCGTCGTAGCCGCGCTAATTCTTACGGCAGGCTGCGGCAGTATTCTGAAACGTGATACGATGGGAAAGACGCCCTCCGCCACTTCCGTAAAATCGGGTATTGCGACAAAAAAGGGGGGCTATTATCTGGACGACGGCCCCGGCGACAATCCACCGGCTGACCTTGCTTCAATTCCGGATGCCGTTCCACGAGATGAGCCCCTGCGCCAAGCCAACATGCGGCCTTACGTCGCGCTGGGGAAATCCTACGCGCCAATGACCGCTCTGAAGTCGTACAGGGAACGCGGGATAGCGTCATGGTATGGCCGTCGTTATCATGGGCAAAAAACAGCATCCGGCGAGCCCTACGATATGTATACCATGACTGCCGCGCACACCACTCTGCCGCTACCTAGCTACGCACGCGTCACCAACATCAGGAACGGAAAATCCGTGGTCGTACGCGTCAACGATCGTGGCCCGTTTCATTCTGATCGCCTGATTGACCTTTCCTATACTGCCGCCTACAAGCTCGGTGTGCTGGATGGCGGTAGCGCCTGGGTGGAAGTGGAAAGCATTCTGCCGGGCGCCGGCTCGGCCATGCAAGTTGCATCTGCACCCATCCTTGTTCCGAATTCAGCCCTCCAACCTTCCCCGATACCTGCCACTGTCCGGGAAAAAACAATTCCGCGCCCGCTTGCCGCAGAGCCGCAAAACGGAGAAGCCAGACCGGACTTATTCGAAGCAGCCTATTCGCCTCCACCATCCGGTACCTCCATTTCCGCCGCTGCCGATACACCGGCGACCCCGGAGACAGGCGGAATCTACCTGCAACTGGGGGCATTCAGTGCTTATGATAACGCAGATAATTTCCTCACTCACATGCGTGCGGAACTTCCTTCATTGACTAATATCCTTGGCATCGTTTCAAAAGATGGCCTGTTTAAAGTCCACGCCGGTCCTTATCCCGATCAACTGCTGGCCAGACAGGCAGCCGATAAAATCGCTCAGACACTTTCAGTCAAACCGATGTTGCTAGTGCGGTGAGTCTTCACAACACAAGAACGGATTGCGGGAATGAAAAAATTTCCAGTAGCTTAATGTGATGGTTAAATGGTAAACATAGTGAAGGAAAAAATGTGTATGAGACTCGGCAGCAACGTAAATATCGTTCCCGGACTCGATACTCGATAGCAAAATTTTCGTTCACTTGATAGAATCTGCTCTTGTTTCAGCAATTCGGCCCGTCACTCCATTCAGGATCAACCATGACCACCAAAAACTTCTACCCCGCAAAAAAAATTGGCACGTTTTATCCCCCGCAACGTGTTTTGATGGGGCCGGGGCCGTCGGATACCCATCCGCGCGTGTTATCCGCCATGGCCCGCCCGACGCTGGGCCACCTTGATCCGGTGTTCACGGATATGATGGAGGAATTGAAAAGCCTGCTGCGTTATGCCTTCCAGACGTCGAATCTGCTGACCTTTCCGGTTTCCGGTCCGGGCTCGGTCGGCATGGAAATGTGTTTCGTTAATATGGTCAGTCCTGGGGATAAGGTGATTGTATGCCGTAACGGCGTATTTGGCGGGCGCATGATCGAGAACGTGCAACGCTGTGGTGGCATAGCAGTCGTCGTGGAAGACAAGTGGGGAGCGCCGGTTGACCCGCAGAAAATGGAAGACGCATTGAAACAGAATCGTGATGCGAAGGTCGTTGCCTTCGTCCATGCGGAGACATCCACCGGCGCACTGTCGGATGCAAAATTGCTATGCGAAATCGCGCATCGCCATAATTGCCTCACCATTGTAGACACGGTCACTTCGCTGGGCGGCTCTCCCCTTAAGGTTGACGAATGGAAGATCGACGCGATTTACTCTGGCAGTCAGAAGTGCCTGTCGTGCCCGCCGGGATTGTCGCCCATCAGCTTTTCGGAGCGCGTGGTGGAGCTGGTCAAGAATCGCAAGGGAAACGTACAAAGCTGGTTCATGGATTTGAACCTGCTGCTTGGCTACTGGGGAACAACTCGTACTTATCACCATACTGCTCCCACCAATGCGCTTTACGCATTGCACGAAGCCCTGTTCATGCTGTACGAGGAAGGGCTGGAGCATTCATGGGCGCGCCACCAGCGCAATCACACCGCGCTGAAAGCAGGACTGCAGACCCTCGGCATTGAGTACTTGGTGGAAGAGAAAGCCCGCCTGCCGCAGCTCAACTCTGTATATGTGCCGGAAGGCATCGATGAAAAGGAAGTACGCCGCAGATTGCTCGCAGATTATAGCCTTGAAATCGGCGCAGGACTGGGCGACCTCGCCGGGAAGATCTGGCGCTTCGGCCTGATGGGTTATTCAAGCAAAATAGAAAACGTCATGCTATGCCTGAACGCGCTGGAAACCGTATTCTCCGGTATGGGCAGGAAAATCGAATACGGTGCGGCCGAATCGGCGGCACATTATGCTTATGCAGCCAACCCGATACCGCAACGCGTGGCGCCGGCAAAAGCTGCGGCCTGATTAAACGAAACTGAATCAAGTGCAGGGTTTTGCATCACATCGCTGCGATGTTTGCAATGCCTTGCCCTGTACTGAAAAATAGCACACGTAACTCTGTCCAACTGCGGATCCTCAAGCGGAACTACAGCCCCAGTCTTTGCCAGATGGTAGTCGTCAACCCGGCCGAGTTCAGCGTATAGAAATGCAATCCCGGTGCACCGGCATGGAGTAGCCGGTCGCATAAATCGGTCACGACATCC
>JALYOY010000229.1 GCA_030856655.1 Pseudomonadota bacterium
GAAAGAATATGAGCAGCAAACCAGAAAAGGAACTGGATAGCGTCATATCCACTGCAAACAATGCCCTGTCCCTCTATCGTGATCCTATCGTTGGCGGCAACACGTCTCGGAGCGACTTCAAAATATCTGACCTGATGGATGCTGATAACCCCGTATCGCTTTATTTCATCCCTGACCCCGACAACTTGCTTCGGTTAAAGCCGCTCATGCGCTTATTGATTACCCGAATAATCATGGGACTGACCGGAAAGATGGAATTTGATGACGGGCGATCCAAGACGGCACACAAGCACCGTTTACTTCTAATGCTCGATGAATTCCCGTCCCTTGGAAAACTGGATATTTTTGAACGGGCTTTAGCATTCATGGCCGGATATGGAATCAAGGCGTACATCATTACTCAGGATATGCAGCAGCTCTACCAAGAGTACACGCAATACCAGAGCATCACATCCAATTGCCATATCCGCATTGCCTTTGCTCCTACTGAATTAAAGACGGCTGAAATGCTCTCAAAAATGACCGGAGTGACCACGGTAATAAACGAGCAAATCTCCACATCCGGCAAGCGTTTCGGAGTGGTGGCCGGTAATTTCTCAAGCAGTT
The DNA here is from genome assembly GCA_030856655.1 of Pseudomonadota bacterium. Taxonomy (GTDB): domain Bacteria; phylum Pseudomonadota; class Gammaproteobacteria; order Burkholderiales; family Nitrosomonadaceae; genus Nitrosospira. Next base: position 607 of record JALYOY010000229.1, read on the forward strand.
TCCACTCTTCACACCGCGCACTCATGACTCCCGACGAAATTCAGGGACTGGATTTAACCATAAAAGACGATGATGGTAATTTAGTGCCAGGAAAAATGTTGGTATTCGTGGCAGGGAGTTCGGTAATCCTTGCACGTCAAACCCCTTATTTCCTTGACCCGACATTCGACGAACGATCGCGCATCGAGCCGCCGAAAACTTCGGACGTGCTGCGATGAGGATTGAACGAACAATCTGCATTGTAGGATTGAGCGTTATGGCTGCATTAACCGCGATCAGCTTGACCCCTCTCAAAATCAATCTGACGGACTCCGCGCCGGGCGGCCTATGGGTAGAACACCAAATAGACCAATCGTTGCTTAAACATGGAATGCTCGTGTCTATTTGCCCTCCTGAAAAGCCCGTGGTTCAATTAATGGCGGACGGTGGTTACCTTACCATCGGTAACTGTCCAAAAACACAAGTAGCGCCACTCCTGAAGAGCATCAAAGCGTTACCGGGAGACTTGGTACGGATAGAAGCTGGTATACCGGCAAGCGTCAACGGTTTACCCATACTCAACAGCATCGCCAAGCAATCCATCCCCGCATGGCCGGATGGTGAGTACATAGTGCAACCCGAAGAGGTCTGGATATTTTCAAGCTACAGCGCAAGCAGTTTCGATAGCCGATATTTCGGCCCCGTTAAACTATCCGCGATCAGGGGTGAAGCTGCCCCGCTACTGGTACGCGGAAACATGGAGCAAATGAAATGATAGAGCTAATCCTCGCATGTGCGCCAACCGTTTCACCACATACCATTCAAGAAATTATCAGAGTAGAAAGTAGCGGCAACCCGATAGCGGTCAGCGTGAATATAAAGAATGGAGTTACTTTCAAGCATAAGAAGCCCAAGACAAAGCAAGATGCAATTGCAGTCGCCAAAGAAGCGATTGCAGTAGGGCATACGGTTGATATGGGATACATGCAAGTGAATAGTGCCAACCTGAAGAAGTTGGGCTATAGCATCGGGGATATGTTCGACCCCTGCAAAAACATCACGGCTGGGGCGCTTATCTTGACCACGGCATATAGCGACGCTCTACCCCGACACAGCGATGAGCAAGCGGCCTTACGAGCTGCATTGTCTCGCTACAACACCGGCAACTTCTCAAGCGGTTTTCGGAACGGATATGTTGCAAAGTACACCGGATACGTCCCGGCAATAAAAAGAAAAGAAAGAATCTATGAGGCTGAAACTACCGTATTCTCCCGCACCGTTCGTTTGACTCTCTCAACGGAACTCGAATAGCAGTGTTTATAAACAGTAAATATACAGTTTGCGGCATACTGTATACAGTCTGCGGCATCGTGCAGAGCTCCAATACCAAAGAAAAAACCCCTTTCGGGGCTTCTTTCATTCCGGCTGATAATTCGCCTGGGCCATCGGATGCCCAGTCCAGGGCGGCAAAATAATATCCCGCGTAACCATAATTGAGAACTGATAGCCAGGACGTATCTCAAGCGTAGGTTGAATACTCAGGTTGCGTCTTGCGATTTGCATTCCCAACATCCCCAACTGCTGACCCAGCGCCGCCGCCATGATCTGTTGTGAGTTATAAGTACCCATCACTGCGCCGCGCGGCTGTGAGAGTTGTGTTGCCGCAGAAAACAGGCTCATCATGAACGCCGTGCCGAACGTGCGAAGGTAATGGTTATCTACCTTGTCATTGAATCCGGCAAACCCGCTTTTATCCGC
>JALYOY010000243.1 GCA_030856655.1 Pseudomonadota bacterium
ACTCTACCCTGCCCGACCATTCCGCTGTAATAACCCGAACTGCTGTGTCAGAGCAGCGCTATTTATTCAAATAATGGCGGTGGCTGATAGCGAGTATCCAGAAGTAAGCTCATGACGCCTCAAAAAACAGATGTAACCATTTGATCATTTTCTCTAAAAAGAATGACCAATCTACAACGTCATCTGTGTCAGCTCGCGGTAACGTTATTCGGACTATTTAACTTCAATCTGCTTTGACGTTTTTCCGATTTTCTTCGGAAGTGTCAACTCCAATGTGCCGTTTTCATACTTAGCTTGGGCTTGAGCCTCATCCACGTCGCTGTCCAGACTAAAACTCCGGTAAATCGATCCCTGATGGCATTCACGACAAATAACCCTTTCCCCTTCCTTTTCCTCTTTTTCCTGCCTGGTTTCAGCACTGATGGAAACCCGGTTGCCATCTATTTGCACCTTGACATCCTCTTTCTTCACCCCTGGAATTTCCGCGCGCACCGTATAAACCGTATCGTTTTCGGATAAATCCATCTTTATCGTGGGAGCATTTTCCATTTCCGTGGAAAATGGACGCATTCCAAATTTTTTAAAAAAATCCTCGATGTTGTAAAGTGGATCGAAGCGTGCCACATCGCCAAAAATAGGGGAGCGCCGAACGATGTTTGCCATGATGTTTTCTCCTTTGAAGTATTTGAAGTAATAAAAAGCGGTTCTTAACCATTTGCGAACTTTTACCTAAAACGTCAGTAGCCAGGAAATCTGTAGTCACGTTCCCTTTTTGTCAGCCGGCATGTCGTCAGGCTCAGGGGGGCCATCTATGCTGAGCGCGTCATCTATTTTAGCGGTGGCCTCCTGCCAATCCTGAATACCACCAAAACTGTTACCACGCCGTTCAGTTCGGTAATAGGCGTCGGTGGAAATCATCTCATAGCCATTCCTCCGTTCCCTTGATTCCGGCTCCGCCTGCGGAACGGCTTTCGTTTCATTGACTGACTCGACAATATCTTCTTTGGTTGTGACATTAAATCCGTCTTTGCTTCTAACGCCAGATTTGCTAGACAAAATATGACCTTTAAAATATGAGTTGAACGAACTACGCCATGTGTCCCCTCGGCTATGCACCACGCTGCGGGGCTATGCAACACGCTGCGGGAAACTCACGACTGATTTTTAATACTTTACAGGGACGCTTCTGTTCGCTAGCGAACATTTGAATCAGGATTGTGCAAAATATTATGAATATCTAATTACTCAATACGTGTCGTCTTTGCAAATTCCGGGGCAATCCGCGCCCCCGCGTTTAGGGTCGCAATCGTCGGTGGGGTCATCCGCGCACGTTTTGCCTTGCGGACATTGGATCCCTGCGATGCCCCCGCATGCCTGTGGCTCAGATTTATTGCATTCCCCATCATGCTCCACCGAGACCCCGGCAGCTGCCGCGGTGCATGCGTTGCCGTAAGTTTTGCCATCGCAACCGCAAACAGGCCGAAATTCCCTGGTGCAAATGGTAGGCTTGGTCTTGCACATGCCTTGTGCATCCGGCATCTTGCATTTGCCTATACCGAAGTCGCAATACTGTTGTGCGTCAGGGCAGGCCGTTCCCGCAATACCTCCACATGTCGACGAGCCAGCGACATCAATTGGCCTACATTGGTCGGTGAATTCTACATTAAGGAAAGTTCCTGCTTTAGGAGGAATAGCACGCAATTGATTCACGAAAGCGTTAAATTGTTTTGGCGTGGAACTAAAACCTGCTTCCGCGCATGCGCTCAAACCGCCTTCGATCGGGACCGGGCCACCTACTATGGGACTATAGACAGCAAATGTATCGACAGTATCGGCGTTAATCGCTTTTCCGACCAGCTTACGGACTGATCGTAATGCGGCGTTATCCAGCGCTCCCCCGGAACTGCCAAGAGTGATATTCACGGCACGGTTTGCAGCCCCTGCGCGATCTTCACGATCTTCGGCAAAGGTCGGCATGGCACTAAGCACAGCTGCTCCAGCTAAAAAGAAATAAGCCAATTTCTTCATTTTTTCCTCCGTCGATAACTACAAATACCGGCAATTCAGGGGAAGGAACACGGCAGCGTTAAAGGTTTTCCCGCAGGGCGTCGGTTGTGATCCTCTTTCTGGATATTTCACACTATTTTTATAGCATAGAAAAAGGGAAAGTAAAGGTTGGCGTACCTTTTTGCTTGCGCCTGACCCGGTTCCGTACGAGGTAGGGTAAGGACACGGCTTGCAGAAGTTCAATGGATCTGTTTTTGCACAACGAGAAAGACCTGCCGCAAAGCGGCCGCCGATGAGATGAATCGGCAGACCGATATGCAGCCACGTTGCAAAAGCAAGGTTCGTTATCCGATGGATTCGAGGCGCTTTCAGATATTATGTCCGATCCGAGAGCATGCCAGGCATCAGGCTGGGCACAAGCGCTTATTACTGTTTGCGTAGGCACAATGTTTCATATGAGCGATTCTTTCAATAACCAAACACTCGGGCAGAGCAGTGCTTTGGCACTAAAAGCCCGACGGATAGGTTTCGTCCATTTCCCCCGGCCTTTGATGAACGAACGACGGCAATGGCGTCACAGCCTCTGTTTCATCAATATGAATCATGAAATCAAATTGCCGCGGCAGGCATGTATAAAAATAGTGACTCATGCGCTCGGTTTCAGGCCGGTAAATGACGCCGATGGCCCGCTGCAACCGCTCGTTTTCGAGCATGCTCACAGCTTCGCTTTTGTCCCGCAGATCAAGTAAGAAACGCCGCCTCTCGAGCCGCGAAAAAATTTCTTCATAACTACCGCCCAGCGGTTCGCGAATCGTCTTGGTTTCCGCCGGGCCATCCCAGTCTGAAGCCGCCGTCACCGTGCCGCGGCTAGTCGAGAATCCAATATGAAGTGCTTTATCCCCATATCTTTCGCTAACCAACTGCCCAATATTGATCTCGCCGCGGCGCCCCATATCGGTTGCTGCCGCATTGCCTAAATGAGAATTATGTGCCCAGACGACAATTCGGGCCGCCCGCCCTAGCTTGGCGCTCAGATGCGCGGCAAGTTTTTCCAGCGTTTCAAACATATGGCGATCTCTCAAATTCCATGTGTTTGGCCGCCCTCTGAACATGGCGCGGTAGTATTCCTCGGCATTTTTTACCAGCTCGGCGTTCTGCTGTGCCGAGAAATATTCATTTCCCGCAAAAGCACCATCCCTTTCTATATAGATACGCGCTTTCTGTTGCAATTGCATGAGCTGGGTAATGACTTCCTGCTCGCAGGAATCCCATATACCGGAGGCAATGGCATAACCATATGCTTGCGGATCATTGATGAACTGGCCAAAGCAGGCATAGCGCGCCCGTGCGGCCTCAGCTTCTTTCGGATCGATCTTGTCCAGATACGCGAGAACCGCCTCCATCGAAGTTGTCATGCTATATAAGTCAAGCCCGTAGAAACCGACCGTGTTCATCCGACTGATCTTGGGAGCCTGGTCCGTACGTGCCGTCTGGGCCTCAGGGCCTTTATACCTTTCGTTGTAATCATGGAGCCATTCAACGAAAGCCGAGGCTTCCGTATTGCGCCACATCCATGTGGGAAATCGCTTAAAATCCGACAAGGCTTCATCAGCGTCCCTATCCTCGGATCGGCCAGATACGAAGCGATTGATCCTGTAGGCATCTGGCCAGTCTGCTTCAACCGCGATAGCGTCGAACCCTTCTTCAGCGATAAGGCGCTTAGTAACGTTAGCGCGAATCCGGTAAAACTCCGCTGTGCCGTGAGTGGCTTCGCCGATCAGAACAAATATTTTTTCCTCGGCGTTCCCTGAAGCGTCTCCCCGCACCGCCTGTATTATGGCGGCGTAATCATTGTCGAGGCCCAGCAGAGACTCAACCTCCCTTTCCAGCGCATCAATTAGTTTACGATCGGAATCAAGAATAGACATATCGATCACCTTCACTTACCGTTGGAAAGAAAATCAGCGATGAACCTGCTGGATGCGGTCGCAACGTTTCAAGAAAAATATTCCAGCTGGTTTTTCAATTTGGCGTCATTCTCACTACGAAACGATTCAAACCCTTGACTTACAAACTGCTCTTCAGCTTCAGGCCACACGCTTGGTTATAGGCGGATTCTTTTTTTACGAGTCTGTGCTTCGTCCTGGGTTTACGGCGGCCTTATTTAAAAGAGTCAGCACGTCTTCATCCGAAGTCTGGGAAAAATCGCTATACCATTGCCCCACGCCGTAAAAAGGCTCTAGTTTGCGAAGGCATACAAGTTCATCGGCCTCTTGCTCGATTTTTTTGCAGGTAGACACCGCACCTACCGGCACAGCCGCAATAATCCGGGCAGCGCCGGCCTCACGGAGAGAAGCAATTGCAACGCGCATGGTCGCACCCGTGGCGAGACCGTCATCGATAATAATGATTGTTTTTCCATCGGTATTGGGCGGCGGTTTGCCTTGACGGTAAAGCCTGTTGCGCCTTTCCAGTTCCGCCCGTTCCCTGGATATCACTGTGTCAATTACAATTTGATCAAGATGTAAAAGATCGATGATTTCTTGATTGAGAACGTGAATATTCTCAGCGGCCAGCGCGCCCAGCGCCAGTTCTTCCTGTCCCGGCACACCAAGCTTGCGAACGAGCCATAAGTCCATCGGCGCATGCAAGGTTTTTGCGACTTCACAGGCGACCGGGACACCGCCGCGAGGTAGTGCCAGAATGAGAGTATCGCTTTTATCAGTATAGGCGGATAGTGCTTCCGCAAGCATTTTCCCGGCTTCGGCTCTGTTTGCGAAACGGTAAAAAGTGCTTGCCATCGGATTAAACCTGCTATTTCAAATTGCCTTGAAACCATTGTGCTGCCAGCATTGCAGCTGCTTCCAACGTGCCAGGCTCTTCAAATAAATGGGTTGCATTCGGCACGATTTCCAACTTTGATGGCGCGTAAAGCAACCGCTCGAGCGCCCACTTATTGAGTTCCAGAACCTGGGGATCGTTTTCTCCAACGATAAGAAGCACAGGCGCTGTTACTTCTGACAGATAATCCCCGGCCAGATCGGGTCGGCCGCCGCGTGAAACAACCGCCATGATATTCTCCGGACGGCGCGCTGCTGCAATCAATGCGGCTCCGGCTCCTGTACTGGCACCGAACCAGCCGATTTTCAAATGTTTCGTCTGAGGTTCACGTTGCAACCATGCCGCGATGTCGACTAGCCTGTTCGCCAGCATCGGAATATCAAATCGCAGATGCCGCGTACGCAAATCGATGGTTTCCTCGTCTTCCGTCAGGAGGTCGGCAAGTAAGGTTGCAAATCCATATCCATTCAACGTTTCTGCCACATAGCGGTTGCGGGTGCTGTGCCGCCCGCTGCCGCTGCCATGAGCAAATGCTATAATGGCTTGTGCCTCCTCCGGTATTGCGAGGTCCGCATTCAATAACACCCCGCCCGCTGGAATGCGGACGGCCTTAGTCCCAAGAACGCGGTCATTTAACGGGCCGATTGGCATGGGCGTATCTTCTCACAATCAGAATTCGTTATAAGGCAGGATCGAGCGTAAACATGGGAAAGCGTCACTCCTAATACTGATAGCCGGGAACTTCCATATATCTCCCCCGCCTTTTAATCCGGTGCGCCGATGAAGGCTTTCGGCCACAGCCGCCCTGAATACCGGGATGTCAGCCATAATAATTACCGTGCCTTCAGCCGCTAGTCTCGCTTTACGCTCCGAGCCGGTGCATGAAAACTACAGGATTTTATTTTGTTGAAAGTGTCACGGTGTTTCCGTGCGCTTCCGAACATAGCTAATCGGTAAAGCTTACATCGTATATTTGTGCCGAATCTGGATATCTCTGTCAGCATTACACGACCGAAACAACCCGGCGTATGGAAAAATACGGAAATTGTTGCCGGCACAGACTATGATATTGAATAGCGATATGTTTAACGATAGATTCGATGTATTAATGGGGAAAAGGAGAAAGCACGAATGAAAACGGTCTATCGAATTTACCCGCCGGTAGGAATCGCACGTATCGGAAACAGCGAGACCGCTTATATCCTCGGTTCCGAGTCCCCGGGAATCGTTCCCGAAAGACCATATCGTGACAATTCCTCACCGGGCAAAATAAAACCGCAGGCTGTTCGATTCCGAATTTATAAATTTATTCGCGATGAGTTCGGCAAAGAGACTCTCGACAGCGAGATTGTTCTGGATGAGAAGACCAAAATCACGTGGAGTGTGCATCTCGTCAATAGTAAAGCAGCAGGAGGAAATTTCCCCCCGGGGGGACCGTCTTCTTCCCGCCGAAACGACGAGTACGACAGAGCGGGGTTAATCGTGGATGCCTCATTGCAATCAATATCCGGAAAGAACCAGGCTATTGGCCCTCTGAGTGGAGAAGTCAACTTCATAAAGAACGGGAATGTTGAAGGCAGTGCAAAGGTTGCGCTTGGACGGCTCCTAACCGACGAAGACGGACGGCTGATTGTTGTTGGAGGTCCGGGTAAGTCAGGTTCTCCTATTGGTCGAAGCCTTGATAATTTTGCAAACAATGATGGCTGGTACGATGGGGTTTCCGATGGCCCCGTCAGTGCTGTCGTAGAGGTCGAGGGTGAAATGCCTGGCAGTGCAGAAGGTGGCGCATGGGTTGTTGTTGCTCCGCCATCGTATGCGCCTGGCATCGAAAATGTAACAACCTGGTATGATCAGGCCCTGAATGTTGCCGTAAGAAATTTCTCCCCGCGTCTGATAAAAGATGTGCCGTCATTTACGCGCGATATCTACCCCATTCTGAAGCGGGTAGTCATGATTCATTGGGTGGCCGAGCAGAGAAATCGCCATCATGGCGACGCAGGAAATTTTTTGAATCCCGCGCGACTGGGCAAGCTGGCAGACAAGACTGAGAGTGGAAAATCTGCACGTGAAACGGTTCTGAAGTGGCTTACAAAGCCCAATACCCGTGTCGATCCCAACACCCCGCCGCGGCAGCTCCCGCCCAGCATGCCAAAAGTGAATAGCGGCGTGGATCCGGACAATCCCGAGCAAGGCGAGTACACAGCGTTAACGGAGTATCAGTACGCGATGATGGAAAAATGGTCGCGCGGCGACTTCGAAGCCGATTGGACAGCCGAGCCCGTGCCTGTTCCGTTCGATGAATTGCCGTTGGAACAGAGGCCCAATGCCTTGACCCGAGCGTCATTGGAAGGTTGCATTGGCGCGCCCTTCTTTCCCGGTATCGAGGTAACTTATGTGATCGCGCAGGCCGCAACTTATGAGGCACCATTCCGGGTTAAACACACCCTTCCAGCCGGCTTCTTAACCGAGCGGATGGCATTGCCCTGGCAGGCTGACTTTCTGGCTTGCGGAGAACTGTGGTGGCCGGCTCAACGTCCTGTCGATGTGGTTACCGCCTCTGGGCAGATTCAGCCATTTTCACGAGGCATAGAGGACTATGGTGATATGGTTCGATGGTGGACAGAGCTGGGCTTTGTCGTGAAGAAAGGGGAAAGATTCGTCGAGGATGAGCGAAATTCCATAGATGGCCAGCCTTAACGATTTACGAATGCGCGGATGTGAAATCAGCCTTGCGGCTGCTTGAAAACGGAAGGGTCGAGCTGGTATCTTTGAAGCAGTTTGTAGAACTCGGTTCGATTGCGTTTGGCTAAGCGTGCTGCCTGTGTCACATTGCCTTCTGTAATCTTCAGCACGCGGACAAGGTAATCTCTTTCGAAACTCCTGCGCGCATCCTCGAAAGAAACGAGTTGCTCCTCTTCCTTGTGCATCGCATCATGCACCAGTACCGGTGAGATCAGGGGAGTCGTACTCAGGGCAACGCATTGCTCAACGACATTCATAAGCTGCCTCACATTGCCGGGCCATGAAGCGCCTACCAGCATTTCCATGGACTCGGGAGAAAACCCATTAATATTTTTGTTGTACTTTGCAGAAAACATATTAAGGAAATAATTTGTCAGCAAAGGGATATCCTCACGCCGCTGTGATAAAACCGGTATTGTTAATGCCACTACATCCAGCCTGTAATAAAGATCCTCACGAAAGGTACCAGTAGCGATTTCTGCCTTCAGATCACGGTGGGTTGCAGAAATAATGCGGACATCCACAGGGATTGACTGCGTGGACCCCACTGGCCGCACATGCCTTTCCTGGAGAACACGTAGTAATTTGACCTGGAGCAAAAGTGGCATGTCGCCAATTTCATCAAGAAACAGTGTCCCCCCTTCTGCCAATTGCAGCAAACCCTTGTGGTCTCGCACAGCGCCTGTAAAAGCGCCTTTGATGTGTCCGAACAGTTCGGATTCCAGTAATTGCTCCGGGATTGCTGCGCAATTTATCGCAACAAATGGATGGTGACGGCGTTTGGATGCTTCATGTATGGCATGAGCAAATAATTCTTTGCCAACGCCGCTTTCGCCGTAAATAAGCACACTGGCATCACCTTCCGCCACCAGCCTTGCCTTGGTAAGGAGATCCTCCATCACGGCACTTTGCGTGATAATACCTATCCGCCAAGATGCTTGTGATGTTGCGTTCTGACCCGCTCCGGCCGGAACAAACCTGAGAGCCTGGCTAATGT
>JALYOY010000284.1 GCA_030856655.1 Pseudomonadota bacterium
GAAGTATGCTGTCCAAACCGGAGTCGATCTGGGAAAATGTAAAATATAACTACCTCGGGTCGCATAACGATTCGTGTCCGTAGCAGGCGACGCATTATTTCTAAAGGCACAAGGATGAGCGATGGAAGCTGTAACGAGAAAAGAACAACGTGACACGAATAAGCTGCATAAACGGCTAAGGCGTCTTGTCGGCTCGGCTATTTCCGATTTCAACATGATTGAGGCGGGCGACCGGGTGATGGTATGCCTCTCGGGTGGCAAGGATAGCTACGCGTTGCTGGATATTCTTCGCAGCTTACAGGCTCACGCGCCGCTATCGTTTGAATTGGTTGCGGTGAATCTGGATCAGAAGCAGCCGGGATTTCCTGAGCATGTATTGCCGGGGTACCTGACCAATATCGGTATGCCTTTTCGCATTGTGGAACAGGATACCTATAGCGTGGTGAAGCGCGTCATTGCGGAAGGTAAAACGACGTGCAGCCTCTGCTCACGCTTGCGCCGGGGAGTGTTGTACCGTGTTGCCGGAGAGCTGGGCGCGACCAAAATCGCGCTGGGGCATCATCGTGACGATATTCTTGAGACCCTGTTTCTTAATTTGTTTTACGGCGGCAAGCTAAAAACCATGCCGCCCAAGCTGGTCAGCGATGACGGCCGGCACATTGTGATTCGTCCGCTCGCCTACTGCAAGGAAAAAGACCTGGCAGCTTATGCCGAGATTGCGGACTTTCCAATCATTCCCTGCAATTTGTGTGGTGCTCAAAAGAATCTGCAGCGGCAGGCTGTAAAGGAAATGTTGCAACAGTGGGATAAGAAATTCCCCGGCAGGTTGGAAACGATGTTTACGGCATTGCAGAACATACAGCCTTCGCATTTGGCCGATCCCGTACTCTATAATTTCCGAGGACTCAGAACCGGAGACAAACCTGTTGTTGATGGGGATAAGGCATTTGACCCGGAAACATTCGACGCTGGAGCGGCAGAGATCTTCAGTTTGAGCAAAGACCTCAACTTATAGACGTTCAGGTTGTCGCACGCATTTTTCTAACTCCGTTGATGTCGAGCGCACGAAGATCTTCATTCCCAAACGTTAAATGACGATTCTACGATGACTATCATAGTCTGCTTGGCCTCATCCGAAATCTTAATAAATAGGGCTCTCCAATCTTCAATTCCCACTCCGCAAGAAAGCTCGCTCCCTGCGGTATAATCCAAGTTTTTATGGACGGTGAAGCCGAGTTTTATGCAAGAAAAATATAATCCGCGGCAAATCGAACAGGAAGCGCAGCGGCATTGGGAGGCAAACGCTGCTTTCAAAGCCGTCGAGATACCGGGCAAGCCGAAATATTACTGCCTATCGATGTTTCCCTACCCCTCGGGCAAGTTGCATATGGGACACGTACGCAACTACACCATTGGAGACGTCCTGTCACGCTATCGCCGCATGTGTGGTTACAACGTTTTGCAGCCAATGGGATGGGATGCTTTTGGCCTGCCGGCGGAGAACGCGGCGATACAAAACAATGTACCTCCCGCGCAATGGACCTACGACAATATTGCTTACATGCGCAAACAATTGCAGAGCCTGGGGCTGGCCATAGACTGGAGCCGCGAACTTGCTACCTGCACGCCGGAGTATTACCGTTGGAATCAGTGGCTATTTTTGCGAATGCTGGAAAAAGGATTGGCTTACAGAACAACCGGCACGGTTAACTGGGACCCCGTCGATCATACGGTGCTTGCCAACGAGCAGGTGATAGACGGACGCGGCTGGCGCACTGGAGCGCTGGTGGAAAAGCGCGAAATCCCCATGTATTACATGAAGATTACCGCCTATGCCGACGAACTGCTGGAAACATTGAATATTCTGCCTGGTTGGCCAGAGCGGGTAAAGACGATGCAGGCCAACTGGATCGGCAAGAGTTTTGGTATCGATGTCATCTTTCCCGCCGACACCCGGTCCGGCATGCCACAAGCGCTAAAAATTTTTACTACTCGCGCGGATACCCTGCTGGGCGCAACCTACGTTGCCGTGGCGGCCGAACATCCAGTGGCGCTATACGCCGCAAAAAGCAATCCAAAACTTGCCGAGTTCATTGAGGAATGCAGGCACGGCGCCACCATGGAAGCTGAACTTGCTACTCAGGAAAAAAAAGGAATGAACACGGAACTATTTGTCGTCCATCCACTGACTGAGGCAAAGGTGCCGGTATGGATTGCTAATTACGTGCTGATGGGCTACGGCGAAGGGGCGGTAATGGCGGTCCCTGCTCATGATGAACGCGATTTTGAGTTTGCAACAAAATATTCGCTGCCAATCAAGCCAGTGATCAAACCGAGTGGCGCTGATATAAAAATGCCCCTGTCGCAGGCTTATGTGGAGCATGGTGTCACCTTTGATTCAGGTGAGTTCTCGGGGCTTGAATTTCAGGCGGCGGTGGACGCAATTGCGGTAGCGTTGAAACAGAAGGGACTGGGCGAAAAACGTGTGCATTATCGGCTGCGCGATTGGGGCATTTCCCGCCAGCGTTATTGGGGCTGCCCCATTCCTCTAATTAATTGCGGTACATGCGGTGCGGTGCCAGTGCCGGATGATCAACTTCCCGTGGTGCTTCCAGAGGATCTTTTGCCCGATGGCTCGGGCAATCCGCTGGCAAAAACGCCGTCATTTTACGAATGCTCCTGCCCTCGGTGCGGCAACCCCGGGCGGCGGGAGACAGATACCATGGATACCTTCGTTGATTCTTCGTGGTATTACATCCGTTATGCCTGCGCCGACCAGCACGAGGCCATGGCCGATGCCCGGGTAAATTACTGGCTGCCTGTGGATCAGTATATCGGTGGCATCGAACACGCTATTTTGCACCTGCTCTATTCTCGCTTCTGGAGCAAGGTCATGCGCGATCTCGGTCTGGTAAAATTCGATGAACCATTTGCCAATCTGCTGACTCAAGGTATGGTGCTGAACGAGATCATGTTTCGTAAAACAGAAACCGGCCGCCTCATCTATTTCAACCCAGCGGATGTAGAAATTCAAACCGACGAGCAAGGCAGGCGCATCGGGGCGCTGCTGCATGCGGATAATCAGCCGGTTGAATCCGGTGGCATCGGTACCATGTCGAAATCCAGGAACAATGGCGTTGACCCGCAAAAATTGGTGGAGCAATATGGCGCCGATACCGCGCGTTTGTTCATGATGTTCGCCAGCCCGCCGGAGCAGACTCTTGAATGGGCGGATACCGGCATGGATGGCGCATTCCGTTTTATGAAACGGTTATGGAAGCAAGTGTACGAACATTTGCAGCAAGGCGTGCCGGCACCTAGTCCGGCGCAAGCCGAAGAGCTTGACACTGAACTCAAGGCTCTGCGTTTTCAATTGCATCAGACTATCGCCAAGGTGGGTGACGATCTGGGCAGGCGGCACACCTTCAATACCGCTATCGCAGCGGTGATGGAGTTAATGAACGCTCTGGGAAAAGTGCGCGATTCCGGCCCGGCAACGCGCAACTTGATGCAAGAATCTCTGGAAACAATTGTATTGCTGCTGTCGCCCATCGTGCCTCATATCTGTCATGCGCTGTGGCGCGAGCTGAGACCGGAAACCGAGCTCCTCGATCAGCGATGGCCACGGGCCGATAGTGCAGCCCTGGTGCAGGATGAAATTGAATTGGTCGTGCAGGTCAATGGCAAATTGCGCGGTCAGATACGGGTTGCCAGGGATACAACGCGGGAAGTGATCGAGTGCCTCGCGCTCGAGAGCGAGCAGGTGCGAAAATTTATCGCCGGCAGGGTAGTAAAGAAGTTGGTATTGGTACCGGGCAGGCTGGTGAATATTGTTGTGTAAGAATATAAAATCCAAACTTTGGGATTCAGTCATGAACAAAATCTTATCGGTTGCATTGTGTGTTGTGCTCACTGCATGCGGTTTTCAATTACGGGGCCAGGCGTCACTCCCGTTTGAAACCATTTATATTTCTTTCCCCCAAGGGCATCCTATTGGTACAGATGTTAAGCGCCTCGTCAAGGCCGGCACCACTACCCGCGTTATTGATAACGCGAAAGCAGCACAAGCCACACTGGAAATTATCAGCGTAGTGAATGACAAACAAATCATGTCCGTGTCGGGAGGCGGAAG
>JALYOY010000010.1 GCA_030856655.1 Pseudomonadota bacterium
GGGCCTACTCCGCGTCAAAAGCTGTGCCATCACTTATCTGGAAAGCCTGAAAGTGGAAATGCACGGCAACGGTGTGTCCGTCATTACCGTTTGCCCCGGCTATATTGCACACCGATGACAGCGAATAATCCCTTCGCATGTCCTTCATCCTGACGGCGGAAGCCGTTGCCGAAAAAATTGTTTGCATCATTGAGCACAGGAAATTATTCGCCGTTATTCCGTGGCAAATGGCAATTGTCGCGGCAATTCTTAAATTACTGCCCGGCTTTATCTACGATCCCTTGTTCGCCAAAGCGCCTCGTAAGCCGCGGTAGTAATTCTGACAGAGAATTGACTACCCGTTTTTTCGGTTTAGCGAGGCTTATCCGGGCAATTTACCGGGGGAAGGTTTTGAGACTGCACATCGCAGTACGTCAAATAGTCTTTTGAATCTTGCTTGCGAGCAAAACTGCTTTTCATGAGTTATGTCTAATATTGGCGATGGCGCCATAAAGCTTTGTCTTCCTTAGTGTTACAGCCCACAGCCCCGTGTGTGGAGCGATACTTTGATCTATGACGCTCTTAAGCCAACCGTGTTCTGATTTTAGCGATACGCGCCTCGCTCACCTTGACGTTGATTGCTGACGGCAAGCGTGTGGGATCGGAAACGGTTCTGGTCATTTCGGCGGCGATCGCGCCTGCATCCACGCTTCTGGCAGCACTTAACGCTTCGCGCAACCGTTCAGCCTGGGGGTAGGGTTTTTCCGCATAACCAGGCCGTCCATGAAAATCGCACGCGCATGCTTGGAGAAATTCTTCGAAGCGTTCCGGTTTGCGATAAGCATCCACACCCTGCAGCATATTTGCAATGGTTGGGGGACGAAGTTCCGCCGCCCGATGCACGTCGCCGTGGTAGCGCGCGACCAGCAACGCCAAGTCACGCGCCTCATTGGGCGCCTTGATACGATCACATAAATCCTGCACCAGTTTGACACTACGTGCTTCGTGACCGATATGGCGCGGCCATTCCTCCGGTGGCGTCGTGCCTTTGCCAAGATCGTGGGTAAGGGCGGCAAACCGCACCGGCAGGGAATAATTTTTGGACGCGGCGTGATCGATAACCATCATCACATGCACGCCCGTATCGATTTCGGGATGATATTGCGCCGGCTGCGGTACGCCGAACAAGGCATCCACTTCAGGCATGATGCGGAGCAGCGCGCTGCACTCGCGGAGCGCATAAAACATGCGCGAAGGCTTGCGCTCCATTAGTCCGCGCGCGAACTCCTGCCACACCCGCTCCGGCACTAGAGCATCGACTTCACCGTTGTGTACCATCTCACTCATCAGTTCAAGAGTCTCCCGCACAATGCGAAAACCGAAGCGCGCGGCAAACCGGGCCGTTCGCAGCACACGCACCGGGTCTTCAGTAAAAGCCGGGCTGATATGACGCAGCAAACCTGCTTCGAGATCAGCCACGCCGTCGAATGGGTCAATGATGTTGCCGCCTTGATCCTTGGCGATGGAATTGATGGTAAGGTCCCGCCGCGCCAGATCCTCCTGCAGTGTGACTTCAGGAGAGGCAAAAACTTCAAAGCCCTTGTAGCCTCGTGAAACTTTACGCTCGGTACGGGCAAGCGCGTATTGCTCCTGACTTTGGGGATGAAGGAAAACAGGAAAGTCTTTCCCTACTGGTCGATAGCCAAGCCGCACCATCTCATCCGGTGAAGATCCTACGACAACATAATCATGGTCCGTAACCGGCAGTTCCAGAATCTCGTCGCGTACCGAGCCGCCTACCAGATATATTTTCATGAGGTATTCTGAAGGAAATTTTATCGCCCTGCCCGATGGCGGAAGCGATCGTACCGTTCACGCGGCAGGTTGTGCGCCAGGTATAGCGGCGCTATCTCTTCCAGCGCAGTGGGCGGGATGCTCCAGACTTTCGCGAGATTATTGGGGCTGTCGCAATCGCATACGTTGTCCACTGTCATCGAATAATAGTTGTCCCGAGTCATGAGCTTGCCTGGTAGAAATTCCATCACTGACGCTTCGAGGTAGGAGAGGCCGTCGTTGAGACCGATAATCGTGGGGTTGTAGCCAGCGACATGCGCGGCATATTCGACCAATTGCCGCAGGGTATAGCTTTTAGGGCCGCACAGATCGTAACGCTGCCCAAAAGTGTGAGAAGCCGTCAGACTAGCCGCGAATGCATTCGCTATGTTCTCGACAAAGACTGGCTGGAATTTGGCATCAGGGGAAGCCAGAGGCAGTATCGGAACGCGCGCCAGCTTTGCAAATAGACTAAGCGAGGAATCCCCCGGCCCGAATATGACCGATGGCCTGAAAATAGTGGTGATTAGACCGGACGTCATTACAATCTTTTCACCTTCTCCCTTGGATCGCAAATATGCGCTGGGACGTTCCGCGCCGGCATTTAGCGCGCTCATATGCAATAATCGAGTTATTCCGTTGCGAGTACACGCAGCCACGATTTTGCGCGGCAATTCCAGGTGTGCTGCGCTAAAATCACCATGGAGAACGCCAACCAGGTTGATGACTGCGTCCATGCCAACCAGCAGCCTGTCAAGCTCCGAGGCTTCATGCACGTTGGCTTCCACCACATCCGCTGTCGGCAGGACGAGCAACTCCTTTGCCCGCTCGCGGTGGCGGGTCGGAATGCGGACGTTGATTTCCTGCGTCGTCAGCAGGTTCGCGATATGCTTTCCCACAAATCCGCTGCCACCAATAATGCAAACATTTTCGACTGTCATGGGCCTTTGTTTTCCACGTCGGAAACGCTAATGCCCACTGGTTTTGGCGCGACTATGCCAAGCCGTTGCGACAAGGTTTTTACTTGATGGCCGAAGGTGCTTGCGTAGTACATGGAATTACTCATGACTTTTTTCACGTAGTCGCGGGTTTCGTTGAAAGGAATGGTTTCGGCATAGATTGCGCCTTCCAGCGCTTTTTCATCGCGCCATTGCCATGCCCGTCTCGGGCCGGCATTATAAGCTGCGGAAGCCAGCAGTGGCTGGTTGTCGAGCAACGTCAAAACGTGCTTGAGATAATAGGTTCCCAACATCAGATTGGTATTCACCTCGGTGGCAAGGTTTTTGTGGTATTTCTGCATCCCCATTTTTTTTGCTACCCATTTTGCGGTGGCCGGCATCAATTGCATCAAGCCCATTGCGCCTGCGCTGGATCTGGCATCGGTAATAAAGCGGCTTTCCTGACGGATGAGGCCGTACACCCAGGCCTCGTCGAGCTCCTGCTGTTTCAAGATATCACGCATCGCGTCGCGATGCGGGGCAAGGAAACGCAGGCTGAAATCATGCTGTAACACGGTTTTATCAGCAGTATGAATGGCGCGGTCGTAGATTCCGTTACGCCTTGCAACTTCAGCGGTAGCTAGCAGACGCTGGTCGTCAAAATTGCGTATCGCCCAGGCCCATTCGCGTGTAGCCTCGGTACGCAGATTCAGACGATACAGGGCAAGAGCCCGTTGAATTCCAGGTAATCGCCCGACTGCGGCGATTTCCTCTGCTGCGGCTTTATAGGGTTCAGCCGGCGTGCCAATTATTGAACCCAGAGCCTCTTCCGCCAGCTGACCGTAAAAATTGTGCTCGGTGCTCAATGGCGCCAGAATAGCATTGGCTTCCACGGTGTCGCCTCTGGCTTTAAGAGCCCGTGCCTTCCAGTAACGCCATACCCCCGCCTCTTGTTCCAGGGCAGACATGGTTTCAATTGTTTCTAATACGAGCGTCCAATCCCCAGCGCGTAGGGCGGCACGAGTTTTCCAGCCAAGCTGCGCATCCGATAGCAGCGCCGGCGCACTGCTGTGGGCCGCTTCCCTGAACCAATCGAGCGCACGCGGATTCAGCCTGCGCGCTGCCTGATCCGCCAGATGTACCATGAAATAGGAATGTTCTTTTTCGTTAAATCGTTCGCGTATTCTCGGCCAATAGATATAGGCTTGATCGGGGCCGCTACGGAGCAGCCGCAGCATCGCGAAAAGGGCGATTTCCCGCTCAGCGCGAGTTTTGATCTCGTTCCGGTGTTTTTCCAGATAGCGGAGAGGATTATCCGCAGCGGCCGTTAGCTTGCGTTCGTTGAGCGCCTGGTTAGTCGGCAGATACTGGTTGATGCGTTTCGCCACGCTCACATTGCCTGCTTCAAGTGCCAGGCGCAGCCGCGTCCATACATCTTCCGTCGTCAGCAATCCCGCTGCAATGAGCGCATCGAATAATAGCGTACAACTTTCCGGCAGGTCGCGTGCGTTAAACCACAGTGGACGCACCTCGTCGAACACACTAACATCGTTCGTGGCAAGGCGCTGTTCCAGGGGAGCAGCAAGGCGCTGTTGCAGAGAATAGCACGTGAGTTCAGTATCGCTACTGGCCAGCCCTGGGTATGCCTCGGCAAATAACGCCCATTGCCGTGTCTTGCCCAAAGTTTTTAACCATTCACCATGCAGCCTCTCGCCGAGAGGGCTGTCCTGATAGCGGTAAAGAAATCTTTTGATTGTATCCGCACTCACAGTGATCGTCTCCAGCTGCGGCCGCAACTGGTAATAGGCGGCATACGGTTCCAGCACATGCCCTTGCAGACGCTGGGCGTAAATTGCCACGCGGACGGAATCGCCAACCTGGAATGCTTGCCTCATGGCAATAAAATCATCGTCCTGGCTGGCCACCAACGTTCCGGCGTAAAGCGCGAAAAAAACCCCCGCCAAAAACTTTCTCATAAACCTGCTATAAATAGTAAATATGTGAAAAGGAAAATTGCACGGGACCAGTTTCTACCATTGCTGACGATCCTTCAACTTTGACATGAAAGAATAGCACATCATGCCGTATATCAGCCTTAATCCCGCCACCAATAAAACCCTGAAAACCTACACCAGCTGGGATAGCTACCATCTTGCCGCAGCGTTGGAGCAAGCGTACAACGCTCAGCAAACCTGGGCGCACACGACATTTGCTGAAAGGGCCGAGAGTATGAATCGCGCCGCCGTGCTGCTGCACGAGCGGGTTAACGAATATGCCGGTCTAATGGCTGTCGAAATGGGAAAGCCACTGCGCGAGGGTCGCGCCGAGGTGGAAAAGTGCGCCCTTGCGTGCGATTATTACGCGGTGCATGCCGAGCATTTCATGAAAACGGAGATGGTACAGACGGACGCGGGCAAGAGCTATGTTTCATATTACCCTATTGGTGTCGTACTGGGCGTGATGCCCTGGAATTTTCCATTCTTTCAGGTGATGCGCTTTGCCGCACCCGCCCTGATGGCAGGTAACGCCTGTGCTCTGAAACACGCTTCCAATGTACCGCAATGCGCGCTGGCACTGGAAGAATTGTTTCGGGACGCGAAATTTCCTCCGCAGCTCTTTTCCGCGCTCCTGATCGAGGCTGCTGATGTGCCTGAGGCCATTGCCAGTCATTACATTCATGCAGTGACGCTCACCGGGTCGGAAACCACGGGGCGTGATGTCGCTTCTCACGCGGGGCAGCATTTGAAGAAATGCGTGTTGGAGCTAGGCGGGTCGGATGCGTTCATTATATTGAAGGATGCCGATCTGGAACACGCCGCCAGTATTGCGGCAAAGTCGCGTTTTCAGAACTGCGGGCAATCATGCATAGCAGCCAAGCGCATTATCCCCGTTGCGGAAATCGCAGACGAATTTTTATCTCTGTTTATCAAGAAAGCAGCAGATTTGAAAATAGGCGATCCATTGAACGAAGCGACTCAGCTCGGACCAATGGCGCGGCTTGATCTGCGGGAGGCGTTGCATCAGCAGGTAACCGATTCCGTAGCGCAAGGCGCACAACCAATTCTCGGATGCGAGCCGCTCCCGGGAGACGGAGCGTTCTACCCGCCATCGATACTTGAGCGGGTAACGGCGAAAACTCGGGCATATCACGAGGAATTATTCGGCCCCGTGGCCGCCGTGATACGCGCAGCAGATGAAGAAGAGGCCGTTCACATTGCCAATGATACCCGTTTCGGTCTTGGCTCCAGCATCTGGAGTCATGATGCTGAGCGGGCAGAGAAAATCGCGCAGCGAATTCAAGCCGGGTGCACCTTTATCAATGGCATGGTCAGATCTGATCCACGTCTGCCATTTGGCGGCACTAAGGCTTCCGG
Source organism: Pseudomonadota bacterium (assembly GCA_030856655.1). Classification (GTDB taxonomy): domain Bacteria; phylum Pseudomonadota; class Gammaproteobacteria; order Burkholderiales; family Nitrosomonadaceae; genus Nitrosospira. Next base: position 6,125 of record JALYOY010000010.1, read on the forward strand.
TTTTGGCAGGGAATTGTCTTATCACGGCATTCGGGAATTCGCGAACATCAAAACGGTATGGATCCGGTAAGTTCCGTTGAAGCTGAGAGATTTCGCGTGCAGGATGCGCCTGTTGCAGTATATGCCGCTATATGGTTTTCCGCGGATTTTAATGCTTACGTTAGCTTACCCACCCTGCATAAACACCAACCCGGGAATGACATAGGCAATTTGCAATATGGGGAGCAGCAGCGCCGCTTAAAGTAATGACCATCAAATTACCCCTTGACCGATCATCGCATCCGCCACTTTTACAAAGCCTGCTACATTGGCGCCATTTACATAGCTGACGCTGCCGTCTTTGCGTTGACCGTATTGCAGGCAGGATCTGTGAATGGCCTGCATGATCTCAAGCAGCCTGGCATCCACCTCTTCCCTGGGCCAGGAAAGACGCATGGCATTTTGGCTCATTTCCAGACCGGAGGTGGCTACCCCACCCGCGTTACTTGCCTTACCTGGCGCGAACAGCACCTTGCTGTGCTCGAAGCGTTTCACGGCCTCTGCCGTGGAAGGCATATTGGCACCCTCGGCGATGCAGATCACGCCATTCTTGATCAGTAATTCGGCATCTTCTTCGTTTAGCTCGTTCTGTGTTGCGCATGGCAAAGCCACGTCCACGGGTACATGCCATGGGCGCATGTCGGAAACAAAAGTGGCTTTCACGCGTGCCGCATATTCGCTGATCCGGGCATAAAGATGATTTTTCACATCCTTGAGCTCATCCAGTTTTTCACTGGTGAAACCATCCTTATCAATCACTGTGCCGCTGGAGTCGGAGACGGTTATGACCTTAGCCCCGAGGGCCATCGCTTTTTCCACGGCATACTGGGCGACATTTCCAGAACCTGAGACGGAAACCCGCAGGCCATCCATTGAGCGGCCGGAGCATTTGAGCATTTCCTCGGCAAAATACACCGTGCCGTAGCCGGTAGCTTCCGGCCGGATTAAAGATCCGCCAAAGCTCAGGCCCTTGCCGGTAAAAACACAGTCGGCGCGGTTGGACAGCTTTTTCATCATGCCGGCCATGAAGCCAACTTCTCTGCCGCCCACACCGATATCACCAGCCGGCACATCAATATCCGAACCGATATGGCGGAACAATTCGCTCATGTAAGCCTGGCAGAAACGCATTACCTCACCATGGCTTCGGCCCTTTGGATCGAAATTCGCACCGCCTTTGCCGCCACCCATCGGCAGAGTAGTCAGAGCGTTCTTGAAAGTCTGCTCAAACGCCAGAAACTTGAGAATGGAAAGATTAACGGAGGGATGAAAACGAGTGCCTCCCTTATAAGGGCCGATAGATGAACTGTGCTGTATCCTATAACCGCGATTGACATTCACCTCTCCATGATCGTTTACCCAGGCTACCCGGAAAATGATCATTCGCTCCGGCTCTATAAGACGATCCAGAATGCCGTGCTCGGCATAGCGAGGGTGTTCCGTGATGAAAGGCCACAGACTCTCCATGACTTCGGCAACAGCCTGAAGATATTCGGGCTGGCCTGGATTATGCTCGGATATGTAAGCGCAGAATTCTTGAAAGCTATGGTATTTCATTATGATCCCCTTGGTAACAAAACCATTCCAGCAAGGTATGCATTCTGCCAAATTACGTGCGGAGCTGCACTGTTTTTATCTATTGATTGTGCTGCGTCCTGCTACTGGCTGATGGTGAGCCGCCAAGGGATAGGTATAGCGTTTTTCTAAGTACAGCATGTCATACCTCCGCGCTTTAGCGGGATTCGTCATCCTTTCTTTCATCATTTTTATTGCGCGGCCTGGTCCACCAAACAATGAGGATCAGTAGCGCCAGCGCTACGCCCGCTTCAAGCAGTAATATCCACATAGGATCAAGCATGATGTATATTTGTCAAATGCAACTTTAACCAAAATTCAATGAAAAACCAATTAAGTTTTCTTGCTGTTGCGGCGTTGCTGTTACTTAATGCCTGTACTGCTGTGCAGATCGCCCGCGTTGCCCCAGAGAAGCCAGAGGCATCCGTCTCGCCAGTTGTGCCACCTCCCGTGGCCATGCTTAAGCCAACTGACTGGGGCGCGCTGACAGGCTGGACGGATGACGATATTCTGCCCGCATGGGATGCATTCCTTCAAAGCTGCGCTGTTCTAAAGAATCAACCGCTGTGGCAGGAAACTTGTACTGAGGCTGCCTCCATGCAGGGGCAGAATGGCGCCACGCTCCGGCAATTTTTTGAGAGCCGCTTTGTTCCGCACCAGGTATTGAATTCCGATGGCGGCGGCAATGGCCTGATCACCGGCTACTATGAACCGCTATTGAAAGGCAGCCGCAAGCGATCCGTGCGTTATCGCCATCCACTTTATACCACGCCAGATGAGCTCCTAGTGATCGATTTAAGCGAGGTTTATCCCGAACTTAAAAACATGCGGCTACGGGGACGCTTGCAAGGACGCAAGGTGGTGCCCTATTACAGCCGTTCCGAGATCGAAAATAATCCGATTTCATTACAGGGACGCGAGCTATTGTGGGTGGATGACTCAGTTGACCTATTCTTCCTGCAGATCCAGGGATCAGGCCGCGTAAAACTTGAGAACGGCGAAGTCGTGCGGATCGGTTATTCTGAACAAAATGGACATCCCTACAAGTCCATAGGCAAATTGCTGGTGGAGCGTGGCGAATTACCGCTGGAAAAAGCGTCCATGCAAGGGATCAAGGCATGGGGCCAGAGGAATCCAGGCAAGTTGAATGAACTGTTGCAGCAGAATTCGAGCTTTGTTTTTTTTCGTGAATTACCTGCGGGTCTGTCGGGACCATTGGGCGCGCTGGGCGTGCCTTTAACCGCGGGCAGAAGTCTCGCAGTTGATCCCCGTGCCATACCCCAGGGCGCGCCGGTATTTCTTGCTACCACTTGGCCAAATACCGATAAGCAGCTTCATCGCCTAATGGTAGCTCAAGATACGGGCGGTGCGATCAAAGGTGGCGTGCGCGCCGATTTTTTCTGGGGCTTTGGCCAGGAGGCCGGTGACCAAGCAGGGAAAATGAAGCAGAGCGGGAGAATGTGGGTGTTAATGCCGAACAGTTATGTCGCGCCCCCGACTCCGCCGGTTCCACAAAAAACGTGCTGCTGAGGCGCCTGACTCGCGAGGATTGTCCGTAAGCTTACAGTTTGTCATTTTGCGGTAGTCCCGCTCAGCTTCTTTTCTATGGTTTCAGCGGGAATCATTCCAGGCACGATCGAACCGTCTGCAAAGATCAAAGTCGGAGTGCCAGTTATACCATGTCTCCGACCCGTCTGAAGGAGGGTATCCATCGGAGTTTCGCAACTCTTTCCGGCCGGAACGATATCTTTCAACATAAAATCATCCCAGGCCTTGAGCTGGTCAGCCGAACACCATATCGCCGTGGCGGTCGCCACCGAACCATTAAGTACTGGATAAAGCAGGGTGTAAACGGTCACATCGGTGATCTTCTTCAATTCCTTTTCCAGACGCTTGCAATAAGGGCAGTTCGGGTCGGAAAAGACCACCAGCCTGCGTTTTCCGTTACCTCTGGTTGCTTTGATTGCAATCTCCAGCGGAAGAGAGTCAGTGCTTATCCGCCGTGCATCTTTGACCTCTTGCAAGCGCTCGGTGGTCAAACTTTGCCTGGTTTGCGGATCAACCACATGACCGAAAAAAAAGTATGTTGCCTTTTCGTTCGTATAAAACAATTCGCCTCCCACTACAACTTCGTATAACCCCATATACGGGGTCTTTTTGAGGCTTTCAATTTCCTCGCCGGGGAAATTTGCGGCGAGCGCTTTTTTTAAAGATGCCTCATCGGCGAAAGCCGCGCCAAACGCAAAGCACAATAATAACGAAGAAAAAACGAGATTCAAGCGCATGACCTAGGGTGCTCCAGTTCAAGAAAAATATTGCGTCGTTTAACCAACGCCAATCGAATCACACAATTACAGCGGTTTGCCTCGGTTGGCGTCAGTTCAATGCGTGCTGTATCAGCTGGTCTTTGATCAGGGGCAATCGATTGGTGATTTCCAGCCCTAAATTACGCCAGCGAACAAGCGTCGGGTTAGTGTTGCTGAATAGTCTCTGCAGGCCATTGGTAACAAGCTCCATGGCCAGGATGTCTTCCTTGCGTGCACGCTCATAACGGCGCAGCAACAAGTAGTCACCACAATCCGGTTGCAAGCCGCGCGCGAGGATAGTCGTAGCCAACTCGCGCGCATCGCGCAAGCCCAGATTTACGCCTTGCCCGGCAAGAGGATGGATGCCGTGCGCGGCATCACCGATGAGTGCGAGACGCGGCTGCACCAGTTTATTCACATGCACAAAATTCAGCGGGAAAGCGGCGGGCTGCGTAACAAGCCGGAGCTTACCCAACGTACGGCACGAGGCTTCGGCGACCTGGTGGCATAATTCCATTTCAGATAAATCGAGCAACGCGCGGGCTTGCTTTTCATTTGCCGACCACACCATGGATATCAGCGTGCCCGGCAAAGGTAGCAGTGCCAGTACGCCATCCCGCCGGAACCACTGGTGAGCAACGTTACGATGGTGATGCTCGGCGTCGAAATTGGCCACTACACCTAGTTCTTGATAAGAATGTCGCATAACTTCGATTTCGGCCTGTGCCCGTACCCAGGAATTCAGGCCATCCGCGCCAACAATCAGGGCACCTTGTAGCGCTTTTCCATCCACCAGATGTAATTCGGCGTAAGATTCATTCCATGCTATTGAAGCGCATTGCACGGGGCAGAAAATCTTGACATTCTTCTTTTGGCGCTTGAGTGCATTCCACACTGCGGTTTGAAGTTGGTGATTCTCGACAATGAAAGCCAATTCCGTCAATCCGATATCGTAGGCGCTGAAATCAAGACATGCGGCGCTGTCATCGCCGAACACCGCCATGTTATAAACCGGGGTTAGCCGAGTCTCATCCAGCATCTCCCATACGCCAAAGCTTTGCAGGAATTTAGCGCTACCGGGGCTAATGGCATAAACTCTGCTATCCCAGCTATTATCGGCGGGAAGAGGACTTGGCGGGTGCGACTCCACCAATGCTATCTTGAGACCGCTGTCCTTGAGAGCAAGCGCCAAGCTTGCCCCAACTAGTCCGCCGCCAATAATAACGACATCGAATTTCATAGGTGCATTATACAGGCGCTTCGAGTTCGGGGGATGACGTATCGGCATTTCTCAAATTGATGCCAAAAATACGCGCAGGCCAGCTTATAGAGGTTGGATTTGTAAAAGGCCGCCTAAAAAGCCTTTTCTCCCGTAAAATCAAGGGCAAAGTCAGCGCAAGCCCCTTGTAAACCTTGACAGAGTCTGCCTCTGAAGGCACAATTCCATCCCCTTGACCCTTGCACGTGGCGAATTAGCTCAGTGGTTAGAGCAGCGGAATCATAATCCGTTGGTCCCCAGTTCGAATCTGGGATTCGCTACCAATAAATCAATGACTTACCTAATATTTACCTGATGATCTACACCCCGCGGGACACTGACGGGACAGTTCACCTCAACTCTGCTTCTTCTTC
>JALYOY010000294.1 GCA_030856655.1 Pseudomonadota bacterium
CATATTGGTTGTAAATAAATTAGGGGTTTCGAGTGTAAAGGCTTTATCTACAGGGAAAGGAGGCCGGGGGCTTTAACGTCAGCTTGGGGTAGAACTAAGGTATCCATCGGTACGCGCTTGATACACCGTTAGCCGATTTCCCGGCATGGGAAGATTAATAACTAAAATGCCCCGCTAGTGTCCCACAAAAGAAAAGCACCTAGCCGAAATTGCACTAAGTGCTTGTTTTACTGGTGGGTCTGGTTGGACTCGAACCAACGACCAAGGGATTATGAGTCCCCTGCTCTAACCGACTGAGCTACAGACCCTTTTTGAAAACTAAAAGTGAAAATGATTACCGAAGGCCGATCAGCCTTCGGTATCCAGGAAACTGCGCAGCCGCTCCGAACGCGAAGGGTGACGCAGTTTGCGCAATGCCTTGGCTTCGATCTGCCGAATGCGCTCACGCGTCACGTCAAATTGTTTTCCGACTTCCTCCAGCGTGTGGTCGGTATTCATTTCGATGCCGAAACGCATGCGAAGCACTTTTGCTTCACGCGGCGTCAGTGAATCCAATATATCTTTGGTAACGTCCCGCAGGCTGGCGTAGACCGCGGCGTCTGCAGGCGCCATGGTCGCGGAATCCTCGATGAAATCGCCTAGATGGGAATCTTCGTCGTCGCCGATTGGTGTCTCCATGGAGATCGGCTCTTTGGAAATCTTGAGGATTTTGCGGATTTTCTCTTCCGGCATTTCCATTTTTTCCGCCAGCAGCGCAGGCTCTGGCTCCTGGCCGGTTTCCTGCAAAATCTGGCGCGAAATGCGGTTCATCTTGTTAATCGTCTCGATCATATGCACCGGAATGCGGATAGTACGTGCCTGATCGGCGATGGAGCGGGTAATGGCTTGACGAATCCACCAGGTGGCATAAGTGGAAAATTTGTAACCCCGCCGATATTCAAATTTATCCACCGCTTTCATGAGCCCGATGTTGCCTTCCTGGATGAGATCAAGGAATTGCAATCCGCGATTGGTATATTTCTTAGCAATAGAAATCACCAGCCGCAAATTCGCTTCGGTCATTTCACGTTTGGCACGGCGCGCCTTGGCCTCGCCCGTGGACATGCGGCGGTTGATTTCCTTGAGTTCTTTGAGAGGAATACCGACTTGCTTTTGCAGCGTCAGCAAGTTCTGCTGCTGTTCCATGATAGCCGGTTGATAACGTCCCAGTGTCTGACTATACGGCTTACCAACCGCAACTTCCTGTGCCACCCATTCAAAGTTGCTCTCATTACCGGGAAAGGCTTTGATGAAGTGGTTACGCGGCATTCCCGCTTTGGTCACGCATAGCTCCATGATTTTGCGCTCATAACCGCGCATTTCGTCCACCAGTCCTCGCTGGGTATCACAGAGTCTCTCAACCATTTTCGCGGAAAAACGGATGGCCATGAGTTCGGCTGAAATACTTTCCTGTATGTCTTTATATGCCTTATTAGCCGATCCCTTTTTGGCCAGCGCTTTCTGCATCTCGGTATAAGCCTGCTGAATCACCGAAAAGCGCTCCAACGCATCATTTTTCAACTTAAGTAAATTGGCACTTGCTATCGCAGCGATATCTTCATCTTCCGCATTCTCTGCACCCAATTCCTGCTCCAGCGATTCATCAGAAATTTCTTCACCGACCATTTCCTGGGCATTGGGGTCCAGCAATCCATCCACTAGCTCATCAATGCGCATTTCATCACGCGTCACCTTATTGGCAAGCTCAAGAATGCCGGCTATGGTAGTCGGGCAGGCGGAAATCGCCTGGATCATATGTTTCAATCCATCCTCGATACGCTTTGCGATTTCGATTTCGCTCTCGCGCGTGAGCAATTCCACCGAACCCATTTCCCGCATGTACATACGCACTGGATCGGTGGTACGGCCGAATTCCGAGTCCACAGTGGAAAGTGCCGCCTCGGCTTCTTCCACCACGTCCTCATCGGCTACAGTAGGCGCGGTCTCTGACATTAGCAGTGTTTCGGCGTCGGGCGCTTCATCGTAAACAGAGATACCTACATCATTGATCATGCTGATGATGTTCTCGATCTGCTCGGCATCCAGCATATCGTCGGGAAGATGATCGTTGATCTCCGCATAGGTCAGATAGCCACGCTCTTTGCCTTGCACGATCAGGTTCTTAAGCCGCATGCGCCGCGCCTCAATGTCCTGTGGCGCGAGCGGAGTTTTCTCCACGTCTTTTGCTTGAGCCTTGCCCTCCTTTACCGCCTTGGCCTTGGCGATTTTCGCAGTAAGCAAATTTGGTTCCTTGACACTCATAACTGCCCTCGCGATTTCGGTCACACGCCCCGGTGTTTTAGCGGGTGATTTTGTAATTTCCGTAATTTTGTCTTCCAGCGCTTCCGCAGTCGCTTTTACCGGTTCCGCTTTTGCTGACCCTCTCGGCGACTTTTTAACTGTGTCGTTTGCGTTCTTTTTCCCCGCCACCCGGACCTTATCAGCGGGCCGGTCCAAAGTTCCGGCGGTCGAAGCCGTAGTCTTTGATTTTGACGTCAGTTTGACTTGTGTTTTCGCTTTTCCCATGTCGATTTCCAAATAATATGGCTAATAGAAATTATGGCTAATAGAAACCTAAAAATTTTCGATTATATCAAGCTTTAGCTATGCTGCTCAGCTTGTTTGCCTCATCAAGGTACGGCCAATCGCTGGAGCTCCTGTTTTTCCTCGGGAGTCAAAACACCCAGGGATTTGCTGTGTAATCTCGTCATGCGTTGTTTACGTTTCATTTCTCGCAATCGCGCGAGTGCTCCGGCAAATTCCGCTTCCAGATCTATGTTGCTGTCCCAAGTAAGCGTTTCACTCTCAGCTTTTTGCAGCAGCGCACGATGTGGGCTATCGTGAAAATACGTGATAGCGGAAGGTATCGCCGTATCTTTTTCAACATGGGGGTGGTTATCGATAAATTCAACCAGTGCGGTCAGCGCTGCTACTTCTTCAGCATATTCCCGGCCCTCCACGAACAGTTCTCTATCCAACTTCCGGACATAGCCAGGGTCGTACAATAATATTTGTATCAGCCAACGATAAGGTGAGGCGGGTTGTGGTCGCGGCGTTCTTTCACGAGATTGGGAGGATGAAACACGCCTGATCTTTAATAAATCCTCCAACTCCCTTTGGGTGGCGCCGCTGATTTCTGCCAATCGCTTTAGCAGCATTAATGCAAGCCCGGGCGCTGTTACCCGCGCCAATAGCAGTTTTGCGTCCTGCACCAGTTTGGCGCGGCCTTCGCTGGTTGTCAGGTCGACGCGGGCCGACAATTCTCTAAATAAAAAAACAGATAGAGGCAACGTTTGTTTACTCAGTCCCTCAAAAGCCTCCTTGCCGAAATTGCGGACGTAGCTATCGGGGTCCTCCCCCTCGGGAAGAAAAAGAAAACCGACATTCTTGCCGTCCACAAGCTGTGCAAGACTATCTTCCAATGCGCGCCATGCCGCTTTCCTGCCAGCATTATCGCCATCGAAACAGAACACTACATTATCGGTCTGGCGTAGAAGTTTTTGCACATGATAAGGCGTTGTGGCGGTGCCCAGCGCGGCCACCGCGTATCCAATGCCATGCTGTGAAAGCGCCACCACGTCCATATATCCCTCCACCACGATAACCCGCCCCGCCTCGCGAATCGCCTTGCGCGCGGCGAACAGGTTGTAGAGTTCACGACCTTTTTGGAACAGAGGTGTTTCGGGCGAATTGAGATATTTGGGCTCACCCTGCTCCAGCACTCGCCCGCCGAACCCCACAATCATTCCCTTGAGGTTGAGAATGGGAAACATGATACGGTCACGGAAACGATCATAGCGTTTCCCATCATCATTCTCGATTACCAGCCCGGCCCCTATCAACGGACTCACCGGCGTCTTCGCTTCGTAATCGGGAAATACCTGATCCAGGTTTTGCCAACCAGCTGGGGCATAACCAATGGCAAAACGGGCGGCAGTCTCACCCGTTAAACCGCGTTTTTTCAGATAAGCAATAGCGCTGTTTGAATGCCTGAGCTGTTCCCGGTAAAACCGCGCGGCAACGTTCATGACCTCGATCAAATCCTGAAAAGAGCTTTCTGTCCCTTCTGGCTTGCCTTCCGCCACGCGAGATTGAGATCCGGATTCTGGTGCGCCAGGACGGGAGTCTGATTCCGATACGGGAACCTGCAACCCGACACGGGCCGCCAAGTCTTTCACCGCCTCGACAAAACTCATGCCGCCGTATTCCATCATGAAACCAATGGCGCTACCGTGTGCACCACAACCAAAACAGTGATAAAACTGTTTGGTGGGAGTCACAGTGAACGAGGGAGTTTTTTCACTGTGAAAAGGGCAGCAAGCGGCGTAATTCGCACCGGCCTTCTTGAGCGGCACGTCACGTTCGATGACATCTACGATATCCACGCGGTTGAGCAAATCCTGAATGAATGATTGTGAAATCATTTATAGCGGATAAACCAATAATATTCCAAGTGGAGCTCAGATCTAGAGAACCCGAACAGACGATCTGATTATAGGATGTTTTCTGAAAATGTAAGAAAACGCATTCCCATACCGCATTATCTGTAACCGAGACTGATGTAACGCTCGCGGCAATAACAACAACACAGGCGGATCAACTGAGGAGCTTCATCCGGACCAGCGTGGATACTTTACCCATGTCGGCGCGTCCGGAAAGCCTGGACTTGAGCACCGCCATCACTCGTCCCATGTCCTGCTGTCCTTTGGCCCCAGCAGCGGAAATCGCTTCGGCTACCGCGCTTTCCACTTCGGCGTCGCTTAATGCCTGAGGCATATAAGCTTGCAGGACGCTCACCTCGTATTTCTCCGCATCGGCTAAATCGTGGCGATGCGCAGCCTCATATTGGGAAATGGAATCTCTGCGCTGCTTGAGCATCTTTTCCATGACCGTAACTACCGCGGCGTCATCCAACGCAATACGTTCATCCACCTCGCGCTGCTTGATTGCGGCCTGCAACAATCGGATAGCGTCGCGTCGCTTGGTATCGCCCGCGCGCATTGCCGCTTTCATGTCTTCAGTGATTTGCTGTTTCAAATCCACGAATGGAAACGACTAGCTTTAATTCTGTAGGTTTTTGACTGACTTTAACTAATAAAGTTTCGGCGGGAGCAACTGGCTGCGAAGGCGTTTGTAAGTACGTTTGACCGCCGCAGCTAGCTTGCGCTTGCGTTCAGCAGTGGGTTTTTCGTAAAATTCCCTCGCACGCAATTCGGTGAGCAGACCAGTTTTTTCTATGGTACGCTTAAAACGACGCATGGCGACTTCAAACGGCTCGTTTTCCTTGACTTTAATTGTGGTCATGAAGATGTAGTTTCCTTCCTAAGTGTATAATTGGCTTTACTAATAATGTGCATGAATGCTGCACTCGCGTAAAACCTGTAATTATATAGCAGTATTGATTCCTGTTGTAAAAGACTGATTTCTTCTGCCACTCCTTGCTTGTACTCGGCATTGAAACTTCCTGTGACGAAACTGGCATCGCGCTCTACCACACCGAGCGCGGCCTACTGAGCCACGCTCTTTATTCGCAAACGGAAATGCATGGCGAGTATGGCGGTGTTGTGCCGGAACTCGCCTCGCGCGACCATATCCGGCGAGTATTGCCCCTCGTTAAACAAACCTTGGCGGAAGCCGGACTTAGCCGGCGCGACCTCGACGCCATCAGCTACACTCAGGGGCCCGGTCTGGCTGGGGCGCTGCTGGTAGGCGCCAGTATCGCTGCTGCCCTTGGCTTTGCGCTGAACATTCCGGTATTAGGCATTCACCACCTCGAGGGGCATCTTCTATCTCCACTGTTATCCACCCCTGCACCGGTCTTTCCTTTCGTGGCACTACTGGTGTCCGGTGGCCACACCCAGTTGATGGAAGTGAATGGCCTCGGGCTATACAACCTACTGGGGGAAACCTTGGACGATGCGGCGGGAGAAGCCTTCGACAAGACCGCGAAGCTGCTGGGGCTGGGTTATCCCGGCGGTCCGGCGCTGTCAAAGCTTGCCGATGAATTTTCCAGATCAGGCCAACCAAAGTGCTTCAAGCTCCCACGTCCCATGCTTCACAGCGGAGATCTCAATTTCAGCTTTAGTGGTCTCAAAACCGCCGTGCTGACGCTGATAAATAAACACGACATTACACAGCAAACCCAGGCTGGCATCGCCCTCGCTTTTCAAGAAGCCGTGATAGACGTACTGACGGAAAAGTCACTGGCCGCGCTTGCAAAAACGGGCTTGACTCAACTGGTGGTCGCCGGAGGAGTAGGCGCTAACCGCCAACTACGTGAGAATCTCTGCCACAGCGCCGAGAAAATAGGCGCTACCGTTTTTTTTCCTGAACTCGAATTTTGCACGGACAACGGCGCTATGATTGCCTTTGCTGGAGCAATGCGGTTGCAGGCGCCAGCAATCCGGGACCAAAAGCGGGATAACAGTTTTACGATAAAAGCAAGATGGGATTTGGAAACGCTGGATACGTTACCGAGCGTTTAGCCGATACGCGTTAAGGCGCGCTTCGCTTGCCAAAACGCGTTTCCTGACCTGCAATCAGACTGACAATGTTCGATTTGTGGCGCCAGATGAGCAACAACGACATGATGAGAACGACAAGAGTACTTGCTTCGAAGCCAACAAAGAATACCGCATAAACCGGCGCGAATGCCGCCGCCACCAAAGCAGCCAGCGATGAAATGCGCCAGATCGCCGCGACCATGATCCAGATCGCAATTGCCAATAGCCCCATCCATATATTAAATCCAAGTAATACACCAACCGCCGTCGCCACGCCCTTTCCCCCTTTGAAGCGCAAAAATACAGGGAATAGATGACCCAAAAACACCGCCAGGGCCACTGCGGCAACTTCCTTGTTACCCAACCCTAAAGCAGGCATGAAATGTTGCGCCAGCGTCACCGCCACCAGGCCCTTTCCGGCATCGCCCAGCAATGTCAATACCGCTGCTGCTTTCTTTCCGCTACGCAGCACATTGGTGGCTCCCGGGTTTTTCGAGCCATAAGTACGTGGATCAGGCAAATGGAAAATCCAGCTCGCTAGTACACCGAAGGATATCGACCCCAGCAAATAAGACAGAAATATGAAACCGGCCATCATCATGTTGTTAGCGCCATCTTTGCAAATAGAATAAAATCGCTTGCTGATTCTACGAAAAAAAATTGCGTCAGCGACCCGGTCCGAAGAGCTTCAATTCCTTAACGCCGAATTATGGATATTATTTTTCTGCATGAACTCAAGGTGGAAACCTTGATTGGCATTTACCCATGGGAGCGCAACGTCCCGCAGACCATCCAGTTCGATCTGGAAGTTGCTCTGCCTACAAGCCTTGCCTGCCAGACAGACAATTTCGAAGACGCGCTGGATTATGCCCTTATCGTCGAGCGTATCAACGAAATTCTTTCGCAAAAACATTTTTCCTTGCTGGAAGCCCTGGCTGAGTACATTGCAAAAATCATTCTGACGGAATTCAAGTCGCCCTGGGTCAAGGTCAGCGTGGCCAAGCTCGGCACGATACGCGGCGTAAAAAAACTGGGAGTGTGTATTGAGCGCCGGGCTGAAGTAGATTCATCTTTTTGACAACCGGGCATAGAACTTCGAGTTGCTGAAACAGGCATAAGGGGGAGCGAGGCCTGGTATGATTGCCCGAATCCGAGACTGCCTCGTACAGCGCTCAACTCCGGTCTCAATCGGAATTTAGATCGGAGTTGAGCTATTAATCGTTGCCCGCGCTACGTACCATCGGCACCAGTTGCTTCGCGATTCAATGTATTAATGTCGCCTCAATTTCGGTAAAGGTCTTGGCAACTTCCATAGATGGAATTGAGGTACCGAGCTGTTTTTCGATTTGCGTCAACGAAAAAATGCCGCATACCGCCGGCTCGCCGTTAGCATCGTTCTCTATCACCAGTGTATGTTGCCGGCCAGTATCCTGCAGGCTGACGATAATATCGCCCACCTTGGCGTGCGCAACTTCTGCGATGGGAATTGCTTCCAGACGATCAAACGGGGTCATGATGTCAGCGACCAGGATTTCATTGTGCTTCATACGCCGTTCCTGAATGAAACGGAGCGGCTTTTCGCCGAGAATATCGGTTGCGGTGATGATACCCTTAAGGACCTGATCCTGATTTAATACAAGCAGGGAACGTACACCCCTTTGTATCATGTATGCGTTAGCTGATTCCATTGTCTTGTGAAGCTCGATTACGGCAGCATGGATTTCACGTAAGTCGGTCATCACGGCAATGGCGGGCGATTTTAGAGTTACGGATTTATACGGGGCGGGGCAGGCTACCCGCACAGCGCCCGTCAGGCGCTGTGCGGGTAGGACGTGGTAGTCTGGCATGGCGTTGTCCTCCAGCGTTGATGAATGGAAATGCACTTGAAATCGAGAAATTTGATTTCAAGCCATGCATTAAACTCTACGCCCCCCAGGACAATGGGTCAATGTGGTATTTCGGCTCCCAACTTCCACTGAACTTATGAGGGGAAAAGCGGGTTCCGGAAAGGCCCTCAAGCCGCCCGGACGCTCAGTAAAATTCCTCAGTAATTCGAATGTTATTGCCGAATTTCGGTTCCAAAAACAATCGATTCTTCAACTTCATCATTCAGTCGCCGCAACATTGATCGTGGATCTGCCGCTTGCGTGATTGGCCTGCCAATAACCAGATAGTCCGCCCCATTTTCAATTGCCTGACGCGGCGTCGCTATTCGTTTCTGCTCGTCCATGGAAGCGTCAATCGGGCGTATTCCTGGGGTAACTACGCAAAAACTCCTGCCCATAATTTGTCTTATTCGCGGTACTTCCAGCGCAGAGCTCACGATTCCATCCAGCCCGCAATCACGTACCAGCAGGGCCAATCGCTCCACCACATCCTGCGGGTCTCCCCTCAGACCAATTTCGTTCAGATCGCTGCGTTCCATGCTCGTGAGCAAAGTCACGGCGATGAGTTTGGTCGTGCCTGCCGGCACAGCCTCCCGGGCGGCAGATAGCATTCTTCTTCCGCCGAGCGCGTGGATGTTAACCATCCACACGCCCAAGCCTGCTGCTGCCTTGCACGCATTCGCCACGGTGGTGGGAATATCGTGGAATTTCAAATCGAGGAAAACGTCAAAACCTTTCTCCATTATCT
>JALYOY010000310.1 GCA_030856655.1 Pseudomonadota bacterium
AGCTCCGAGTGCGCGGCTAGCACGACCAATGCGCATACCGTACGTCTGGCCAAGTTGCACGCTACAACACGCTGCTGGGTCGAAATGGACCATAGCATTGCTCGTTTTCATCTCTGTCTTCACATGATGATCTTCTTGTGAAGCCACCGGTGAGAAGAGATTCCCAAAGCAGCATGTCTGAAACTGTAGAGGTTTTTGCTAGAGTGGAGTCCAGGCCCCACCAAAACCCTGAAGTTTACATCTTCCGAAAACTGGAAAAGCAAATTATGGACTTTTGACAGGGTAATCCCGCGCAAAATTGACGGTTGACGTAACGCGTCAATATGTGTTAGGATTGATAATGATAAAGAGTTTTAAATGCCGGAAAACAGAGCGCCTATTTGAAGGCCAGCATGTTGCCGCATTTTCTGGCTTTAAACGCCAAGCGGAAAAGCGCCTTAGAATATTAGATGCTGCCGATACGCTTGAAGCGTTGGCTGCCTTACCCAGTAACCGCTTTGAGCGTTTATCCGGTGACAGGGCGGGACAATACAGCATTCGCGTCAATCAACAGTGGCGTGTGTGTTTTACGTGGGACGAAGGTGCGAACGATGTGGAAATCGTGGATTATCATTAAGTTTGATATAGAGAAAGGTAACAGAACATGATGAGAGAAGCTATTCACCCCGGCGAATTTCTTGCTGATGAATTGGAGGAAATTGGTATGACGCGGACAGAGCTTGCGCGGCAAATCGATGTGCCTGCAAACCGTATCTCGCAGCTTATTCGTGGCAAACGCGACCTGACAGCAGATACAGCTCTACGGTTAGGACGGTTTTTCGGCACCGGCCCGGAACTGTGGTTGAACCTGCAAAAAACCTATGAGCTTGATAAGGCGAAAACAGAATTGGGTAAAAAAATTCAAAAAATCAATCCGTGGAAACCCCACGAAGAAGTACATATTTGATATTCGGTTTTTATTCTTAACTGGTAACCGTTCTCTTTTTGCAATTTTTTATTTTTAAGGGGGAAAGCCTTCCCCCTGCTGCAACCGCAGCGTAGCCGCGTTTTCCGACACTCCCATCAACGGGGACATCCCGCAACACCCCGCCTGTTGTGAACCGAAATCGGTTCTCTTTTATTGGCTTCCCCCGCTGGGGATAAATTAATTTAACACAGAACCTACTTCCACCAAGTCATCCCCCAATCTTCCGCACGCCGTTTACGGCGCTTGTGCAGACCGGGTGGTTCCCCCTGACTTGGCTCCACCAGAACCTGTGTTTTCGCTCGTGTTACTCGCTTTTCTCTGGGGTTTTCAACCCCAGCGGGGGTTGTTTTTTAACCTTTGATAAAGCGAGAAAAAAGTCATGAGTAATGAAATCAGAATTTACGTAGCCGATTTAGCTGCCTATAACGCCGGACATTTACATGGTGTGTGGATTGATGCCTGTGAGGATGTCAGTGATATTTGGGAGCAGATCAGAACCATGCTGGCCGATAGTCCCGTTGAAAATTCAGAAGAATATGCGATTCATGATTATGAAGGATTTGGAGGCTATGCCTTAAGCGAGTATGAAGGCATTGAAACCGCCCATGAGATTGCTTGCTTCATAGCCGGATATCCGGCTTTTGGTGGTGAACTGCTGAACCATTTTAGCGGTGACTTGGAAGAAGCAAAAACAGCCATTGAGGACAGTTATTACGGCTGTTATCAATCACTGGCTGATTATGCGCAGGAATTGACAGAGGAAACGACGCAGATTCCTGAAAACCTGACTTACTATATCGACTATGAACGCATGGGCTTGGATATGGAGATGAGCGGCGATATTTTCACACTCGAAATCGGGCGTAAAGAAGTTCATGTATTTGGAGCCGTTAATACCAGCTCGCTAGCGCGTCCAGTCCGGGCCGCGCTGGCGGGGCTGCGGGCGGTCCTGATTATGTTCTTGACGTTGTGTTTCGAGTTGCTCAAGGCGCTGTTCACGCATTGCCTGGTATTGCGATCTATCGTGTTCCAGTTCATCCAGCCGGTAGGATTTAAGCGCTTCCAGTCGCTCGATGCGCGATTGCAGGGTACGGCACGTTTCAAGCTGCTGAAAAATCAGCGCGTCGCGTTCCTGCTGCTGTCGCATTTCGATTTGCCATGCATCTATTTCATTACGTTCTTCGATTTGCTTGCGCTTTCCGGTGAGGCGATCAAACAGGCCGCGAACGCCTTTGTTGAAATTGTTCCGCCATTCCTGTTGTTTGTCCTGCCAGTATAAGTGCTGGGTTTCGATTAATTTTTGCCGTTCAGCCTGATGCCGGTGTACTAATGTTTGCCGTTTTTCTTCCAGCTCAGCCCGGCGGGTTGCAAACACCGTCATTTGTTCTTGGGAAAGCGTTTCCAGCCGTGCCGTCATATCTTTGGCAATCTGGCTTCTGGCTTCATCGACCGATGGCAGGTTTTTTTCATCGGTGAGACGGGTGCGCACTTCCTTTGTTTTGATTCCGATCCATTTGGACACAGCAAACACTTCGCCCCGATGATCCACCGCGACAAAGCCGCGCCGGTCACCACGGGCGAGGATATACCCTTGTTCCTTCAGGGTATGTGCAAAAGCGTTCTGTGTTTTGCTGAGCGACCAACATTCCTGAAATACTGCTTTAATCTGCTTCGGGTCTTTGCCAATTCGCTTGGCCTGCTGCCATTCCGCCAGCGTAAAATTACGCGGATCGCGTTCATGAGATTGCTTAAGTCCTGCGGGCATCGTCCAGCCGTGTTTCAGAGACAATTCGCGGGATAAGTCTATTAATTTTCGTTTGGAAAAAGAAAGCTGTACCGCTTTCATTTCATCCATCTTGATTCGTGACCAGACCGCGTGACAATGCCTGCGCCCGTTTTTTTCATGAAAAACGACGGCTCGGGGTTGGCCGTGTAGACCAAGCTTTTCCTCGGCCCGATCAATAGCCTGTTCGAATGTTTCGGTTGAAACATTTTCTTCCCTGGGCGGGTTAAGACTTAAGGAGAATAAAAACTGTTTGCAGCGCGTGGCGCGGCTGATCGCATAGGCTTCATTGAGCGCAGCCATGAGATTGTCTGAGGCAAACCCCCGCACTTCATGAACTTCCACATGCTCATTCTCTTGTTTGAGCAAATGTAAGGCCAAATCCTTGGCCCCGCCGCGCTGGTTGCCGACAAGGATCATTTGCTGTCTATCGGCGTTACACCAAGCGCTGTGATTAAGAGCGCACGCATGGCTTGGATTTCCGCACATGCTTGTTCAATCTCACGCTCGATTTCCGGGGTTACATCCAGTGCTCCCATATTGGCGGCTTTGGCCAATTGGTTGATATTGGAAGCCAGCCGCGACCGACCTAATTCACCCAATACCAGAGCCAGTAAAGCGGTATCGGGCGCAGGCTTTTTGACTTTGCGGCGTTTCTC
>JALYOY010000316.1 GCA_030856655.1 Pseudomonadota bacterium
CCTATGATGCACTGCACCATTATGGCATTACCAATGCCGCATTTCCGTCTGCCTATTTGGGACAGGTAGCGGAATGGGCCGCGCCCCGCAATGATCCGCCGCCGGTGGAACTTTATGTATTT
This sequence comes from Pseudomonadota bacterium, assembly GCA_030856655.1. Classification (GTDB taxonomy): domain Bacteria; phylum Pseudomonadota; class Gammaproteobacteria; order Burkholderiales; family Nitrosomonadaceae; genus Nitrosospira. Next base: position 123 of record JALYOY010000316.1, read on the forward strand.
GGCGGCGAAGCCATGCCCAAGGCCTCGTACGACCTGATCCGCCAGACACTACGCCCACGTATCCTGATCAATGGCTACGGACCAACCGAAACGGTCGTTACGCCATTGATCTGGAAGACGGAGGCCAGCAATAGTTTTGATTGCGCTTATGCGCCCATAGGCCGTCCCGTGGGTGAGCGCACCGCGTATGTACTTGACGTCAATATGCAGCCTGTACTCATGGGTGTCGCGGGTGAGCTATACATTGGTGGATATGGATTGGCTCGCGGGTATCTCGGACGAGCCGGTTTGACGGCCGAGCGTTTCATTGCGGATCCATTCGATGATAATGGTGGCCGGCTCTATCGCACCGGGGATCTTGTGCGGTGGCTGAACGACGGCAACATCGAGTACATCGGTCGTGTCGACCATCAGGTAAAGATTCGTGGTTTTCGTATTGAGCTGGGTGAAATCGAGGCTTGCATACGTGAAATAACCGAAATAGCTGACACGGCAGTTGTGGTTCACGCAGGCGCGGCGGGCTCTCAATTGGTCGCTTACGTAGTGCCCCTCGTGCCGATTACGGACGCGCAATCACGTAATCTGACCGCGCAACTCAAGCGGGACCTAGGCAAGCGGCTACCGGAATACATGCGGCCAGCACATATCATCACACTGGCTTCACTGCCGCGGCTGCCAAGCGGCAAACTGGACCGTCACGCATTGCCGGAACCGGGTGCCATTGCAGTTGACACCTATAGAGCACCATCTACCCGTCAAGCCAGCCTGCTTGCCGCAATCTGGCAAGAGGTGCTAGGCGTAGCGCGAGTAGGAGAAACCGACAACTTTTTTGCGCTTGGCGGAGATTCGCTGTCGAGCCTGAAAATGATGGCGCGAATGCGTAATCTGCCTGAGGCCAAATTCGATTTCAAGCTTCGGGATTTGATGCAGCGTCCCACCATCGCCGGTTTGCTCGGGCTGGATACGCTGGATATCCAGGCCGCGGAGGGAGCACAAGCACTGCTGGCACTAAACCTGCCCTGTGAAGAAAAAGCCGGGGCAGTATTCTGTATCCATGCGGGACTTGGAACAGTGTTCGACTATCAGCCGCTGGCGCGTCAGCTACAGGGTAAACGGACAGTCTATGGGCTTCCGTGCCGCATGCTTGCCGATCCCGCACATCGCGATATATCCCTTGATCAAATGGCTGCGGATTACTGCCGAGTACTCCGACGGATCCAGCCGGAAGGTCCCTACCACTTGCTTGGCTGGTCCCTTGGTGGCACCCTGGCGGCCATGATTGCCGCTTTTCTGGAGGCGGACGCGCAAACGGTGGCGTTCCTCGGGCTGATCGATTCTTTTATTCCCGGTATCGAGCAACCGCAGCTCAATGACTGGCGAGGCGATTTTTCTGATTTTGTTTCCGTGGTCATCCCCGGCGCGACGCTTGGCGACGTAATACGGGATGACTCATCCGGTGACGAAGAGCCGCCAGAACCAAAGCAGCCATCGGAGCAGACAATCGCCAGCTTATTAGAGCAACTGATTTCGGCCGAACAGATCCGCGCGCGCACAGGAGAAGGGGGCAATACAGAGGCAGGAGGCTACGCTGACATGGAAGCGGAAGAGTTGGCGCGTATCTTTATCGTGGCACATCAGTTGAAAGCCCTGTCGCTGCAGGCATCCGCACTGAGTCCCTTGCAAGTACAGGCAACCTGCTGGTGGGCGGCGACACGTCCGCCATCGGACCGGCTGGCGCTTGCCCTGCAAATAGATCAGGACAAATTGCGTTCAATCGAAGTTGACGCCGATCATTTTGCAATCGTGCGAACGGAGTCTTTGCTGCTGGAGGTGGAATCCACGCTCGCGGCTATTTCGGGGCGCATAACGAAAGCCGAGGAGGTTGGCTAATGCCGGACGGGGGTTGACCACCTGTGGCGTTAAACGGGATCCAGTTGCCTATGCGCAATTATGGTTCAAATGCTTCTGCGAGCGCATGCGCGATGTCCTCGCGCACCACCCCGGCGTCTCTTACAATATTTCCGAGACGGGCGAAATCATGGATCATCCCCCCGTAGACCTTGAGACGGGTATGAACGCCTGACGCTTTAAGCTTGTTTGCATATGCGATACCTTCATCCACCAGAGGGTCGTATTCGGCCAAAACAAGGAATGCCGGTGCGAGGCCGTCTAAATTAGCTGTTTCAAGGGGCGCAAAACGCCAATCCATCCGGTCCTCGCTGTTACGCAGGTAATGGTTGAACATCCATTGTAGTGTCGTGGCTTCAAGCAGATGACCGTGAGCGAAGCGGTTATGCGACCTGGTATTTTGCCAGGCGCTAGTGCATGGATAAAGGAGTACCTGAAGCACTGGCTGTGGCCATCCTGTGTCGCGCGCAGCGATCGTTAACCCGGTTGCCAGCGTTCCTCCCGCGCTATCGCCGCCCACGGCGATGCATTGCGTATCGATACCGTAGGCGGGTCCGTTTGACAGCAGCCATTGATACGCGTCTTGCGCATCATGAACGGCGGTTGGGAATTTGTGCTCGGGCGCGAGCCGGTATGCAACGCTCAGTACACAACATGGCGTTAGCGTAGCCAGTGCGCGGCAAAGCGAGTCGTGAGAATCAAGGCTGCCGACGCAGTATCCGCCACCGTGAAAATACAGTAGCGCTGGCAAAGAAACTCCATCGAGCGGTTCGCTCGATGCGGGCGCATAAAACCGTGCATTGATCTGATCACCATCACGGCAGGGAATATTGATCGAATTGACGCTTACGGCCTCCATACCCCGAGAATCAAGGGCCAGGGCTGAGGCGTCATATGCTGCGCGCGCATTTGGAGGGGTCAATTCACGTAATGGCTGCGCGCCATTAGCGATGCCGGCCTCGACTAGCTCAAGAAATGCGGCCAAATCCTGATCAAGCGGCATTTTATATGCCTCAGGTTATGATTGAAAAGAAGCGCTATTGCTGATTAAAATCGAAATTTTAGCGTGCCGATAACCGTTCTTTCCGTCCCCCGGAAGAAGTTTCCGCCAGAACTTGCGGAATAGTATTTTTCATTGAATATGTTGTTGGCATTGATGAAAAAAAGCCAAGGGCCGTGATCATACCGAACAACTGCATCGAATAGTGTGAATGACGGCGTGGCGCTTGTATTTTCCGCATCGTTAAACACCCTGCCTACGTAGCGCGCTCCCCCTCCAATGCCAAAGCCCTTCAACCAGCTGATATTCAGCGCGCCCAGGTTGTAATCGAGCCAGCCTGAGGTGGTCGTATTGGGGACCCGGATCGGCATTTTACCTGTAGTACCATCGCCACTTTCAGTCACCTTGACGTCGTTATAGGTGAAAGCACCGATAAAATTCAACCCGCGGTAAATTTCTGTCCTCGCTTCCACTTCCGCGCCGCGAGAACGAATTGCGCCCGTTTGTATAAAGCTAAAAGAACCAGGAGGTGCATTTGGGTCGGGAGTGAGGACGTTGGTTTTGGTCAGATCGAATAGCGCCACTGTGAATAGGCTTCTGCTGCCCACAGGCTGGAACTTGACGCCTACTTCATATTGGGAAGCCCGGGTAGCATCAAACGGCCTGCCTTCGCTATTCCGGTCCAGTCCAGCCTGCGGCAGAAACGATTGCGAATAGCTCACATAAGGCGCGATCCCACTGGAGAAAAGATAGGTTAAACCAGCCCTCCCGGTGTATGCGGAATCCCTGTTCATGAAAGTAGTTTGGCCTGCGAGTTCATTTGTGTTGTTTGACACCTTATCGTGGCGGCCGCTTAAGGTAAGAATCCAGTTTTGGTACTTGATTTGATCCTGTACATAAAAGCCGACCTGATCGATTTTTTGCCTTGCATCGACAGCCAGGAAATCAGGCGTTGGGATCGGCTGAGAGTACACAGGGTTGAGTACATCTATGGACGGCGTTAAAGAAGTGCTCGCAAAGTAATTTAGGGAGGCATCCGTACGGGTCCAATCGATTCCGCCCAGCACCGTATGATTTACGGGACCGGTGCTGATCCGGCCCTGTAGATGAGTATCCAGGGCCGTTTGATCCAGCCGCTCCCTAGTGGAAAACGCTGAGCGATCCAGCAGGGTGGGGTTACCAACTGAATTGAAGCCGGCCGGGTTTATATCACTAAATTTGCCATCTTGCCGCATGAAACGGAAATTCTGTCGTGCAGTCCAGATTTCGTTGAAGTGATGTTCGAGTTTATAGCTGAACGAGGCCTGATTTGTTGAATATCTGGTAAAGTGAGGATCACCCAGCAGCGTACCGGTAGGCCTCCCATCCGGCGTCGCGACGTAAAATGCCGCAGCGTCGCTGCGGTTGTTCAAAATATCGCCAAAAAGGGTAATGGATGTCCGGTCGGTGGGACGCCATGTTAGCGATGGGGCGATATAAAAACGCCGATTCTCGGCACGGTCTCCGTTGGCATTGGGAAACCTGACCTGCGTGTCCGTATCAAGTGCGGAAGTGACCAGGCGGAACATCAGCGTGCCATCCGCATTGGCCCATCCTATATCGGCAGCCACCCGCTTGCGATCGAAATTGCCATACTGGATTTCGAGTTCACGGATGGGGGTGGCGGTGGGGAGCTTGGTGATGCGGTTCACGATACCCCCTGCATCGCCGCGCCCGAACATGACCGAGGTAGGGCCACGCAATACGTCTACCCGCTCAAGCGCATAGGGGTCGGTAATAAAAGCGCCGAAAAAAAGCCCCGTCCCCTGCTGACTCAAATTGTCCCGGAAGTTGGCAGTGGTTTGGACATTAAAACCGCGCATGCCCAGATACTCAAAACCTGTTCCATTGAAACCAAACTGGTCGACCACAACTCCAGGTACATAGCGCAGCGCTTCCGTGAAATTTTGTACGCCGCGCATATCGAGCTCATTGCGATTGATGACGGAGATGGACTGCGGTATCTCAATAATCGGTGTGTCAGTCTTTGTCGCGCTTAAGGTGCGATTGGTGACATAGCCGGCAGTGGGTCCTATCTCCTTGATCACCACCGTCGGCAGGACTGACGCACCCCCGGCTTTGGCGGGTGTGGGGCTATCCTCCTGCGCATCGAGTACACTTGGCACAACCGCCTTTTCTTTCTTTTCCGACGTGGCCGGCTTGGGGTCAACCTGCTGAGCATGGG
>JALYOY010000328.1 GCA_030856655.1 Pseudomonadota bacterium
CTTCATCCCCATCCGCTATATCATCCGATGTCCTGCCCGCAGCTGCAGCAGAGGCCATACCTGACAACGCCGCGCGCACACGCGAGGCGTATCGCGGCCGTGAAAGGGAGACTAGATAAGTGAAAAACTATACCTCAACGATACTAGGTGTTGTTGTTGCGCTGTTTCTTCTTGCTGGCTCATCACTGTACATCGTGGACCAGCGTCAGCAGGCAATTCTGTTTCAGCTGGGCGAGGTGGTCGATGTGAAAACCTCACCAGGTCTGTATTTCAAGATTCCGCTGGCCCAGAATGTACGTTACTTTGACTCGCGTATTCTGACTATGGATACAGCCGAACCGGAACGCTTCATAACGTCTGAAAAGAAGAATGTGCTGGTGGATTTGTTCGTAAAGTGGCGCATTATTGATGTGAAGCAATACTACGTCAGCGTGCGTGGAGATGAAATGCTGGCGCAGACCCGTCTGTCTCAAACAGTGAACTCCAGCCTGCGCGACGAATTTGGGAATCGAACGGTACACGATGTGGTTTCCGGTGAACGCGACAAAATCATGGAAATTATGCGCCAGAAGGCCGATGCCGATGCACGCAAGATCGGCGTGGAAGTCGTTGATGTTCGGTTGAAGCGGGTTGACTTGCCACAGGAAGTAAGCGAATCGGTCTACCGCAGGATGGAGGCGGAGCGGAAGCGCGTGGCTAATGAATTGCGTTCGACCGGCGCGGCGGAGTCTGAAAAGATTCGCGCCGATGCAGACCGGCAACGCGAAGTAATCCTTGCGGAAGCCTATCGAAAAGCCCAGGAGGTAAAGGGTGAGGGTGATGCCAAGGCTTCAGCGATTTACGCTGGCGCTTTTCAGCCGAACCCCGAATTCTATTCCTTTTACCGCAGTTTGGAAGCCTATAAACAGACTTTTAGAAACAAGGGCGATATGATGGTTCTGGAGCCAAGCTCAGAATTTTTCAAGTATTTGAAGAATCCAGGGCGCGGCGCTAAATAGCATCCGACCGATTTTATAATGGAATTTTACGAACAAAACTTCTTACTCAGGTCGGCTCCCGCGGCAGGGCTGCTAACTAAATCGCGATATATAATCTTATACTGTTGCTCTATCATTTCCTTTGTGTTTTCAATCGGCAAAAGAACTCACGTGGAGCTGTCAATTTATCGAGGTGCCTGCTGAGGTTATGTCGACATGTGGGACACTTTGCTGATGGCACTTGCCCTTATGCTGGTGATAGAAGGACTTCTTCCGTTTCTTGTACCTGGTGTTTGGCGCGAAACTTTCAAGAAATTGACCGAAATTGGCGACGGTCAGATACGCTTCATTGGTCTCACCTCCATGCTGGTGGGACTGTTGCTGCTTTATGTCGTGAATTAACAGCCTGCCGAACTTGAAGAATCGAAGCGGAAGTGGCCCGTTTCCTTTAGTTCCGGCGGAGCTACCACGCGACCGCGCACCTCCTCTGATATAGTTAATCGTAACCATGCACGAGTGGATTCTTCCTGAATACGTTGAGGATGTGCTGCCCGACGAGGCGTTGCGCATTGAGATGATGCGCCGGCGAGTCATGGACTGGTTGTTGGTACACGGTTATGAACTGGTAGGTCCGCCGTTATTGGAATTCGTGGAATCATTACTCTCCGGTAGCGGTGGCGACACGGATTTACATATGTTCAAGGTAGTGGATCAGTTGAGCGGCCGGATGATGGGACTGCGCACAGATATGACGCCTCAGACTGCGCGTATCGATGCGCACTTGCTGAACCGCAAAGGAATTACCCGCCTTTGTTACGCTGGCAGCGTGCTGCATACCGTGCCATCCGGGCTGACCCGGACCCGGGAGCCGCTTCAGATTGGAGCGGAACTTTATGGCCATGCAGGGCTCGAGAGCGATTTGGAAGTCCAGCGGCTCATGCTGCAATCTTTGGCAATTTCCGGAATAAAACAAATTCATCTCGATCTCGGCCATGTTGCGGTCTTTCGTGGCTTGGTCAGAGGTGCGGGAATTCCCGTAGAGCTGGAGACAGAATTATTCAATGCATTGCAGGCTAAGGATATTTACGGGTTGGAGAAACTCTGCGTTGGACTGAATAAAAGTGTGGATGTGCGGGCACGGCAGGCATTGTTGCTGTTGCCGGAGCTCTATGGAGACAGAAACATATTGGCGCTCGCGCGCAAATCCCTCCCGGATTACCCGGAAATAAGAACCGCGCTGGACGAGTTGGAAATGGTGGGAACGGAGCTGGAACCCGTGGTGGATAGCCTGGCGTTTGATCTGGCTGACCTGCGCGGCTATCACTACCACAGCGGCATGGTATTCGCAGCTTATACCGGTAATTGCCCTAATGCGATTGCGTTGGGCGGGCGTTATGACGAGGTTGGTAAAGTATTTGGGAGGGCCCGTCCAGCTACAGGCTTCAGCATGGATTTGCGGGAATTGTCGGCATTAGTGCAGTCCAATCTCTATCCCAGGGGGATCCTGGCACCTTATGCAAAGGATGACAAAATGCTGGAAAAAACAGTTGAACAGCTCCGCAACGAAGGCCAGAGGGTAGTTGTGGAGTTGCCGGGAACCGGAAATAAGGAGAATACGTTCAACTGCGACAGAAGGCTGGCATTGCAAGGTGAGATTTGGACAATAGTACAAATTTAGCCTGAATTTCAACGTAGTGTTTCGGAAAAGTCCGGCAAAGGTACTTTTTTCTCGCATCTTTCGAATTCAGCAGTGGATTAATTAATGATTATTAAACATGACTAAAAATGTGGTCGTTATTGGCACTCAATGGGGCGATGAGGGCAAAGGCAAGATAGTCGATTGGCTGACCGACCACGCTCAAGGCGTAGTCCGTTTTCAGGGGGGGCATAATGCGGGGCACACGCTGGTCATTGCTGGCAAGCAGACGGTGCTGCATCTCATCCCTTCCGGAATTTTGCGTGACGATGTTGCATGCTACATTGGAAACGGCGTAGTAGTGTCCCCGCAAGCCTTGCTGGACGAAGTGGATATGCTGGAACAAGTAGGAATCGACGTGCAAGGAAGGCTCCGTATAAGTGAAGCTTGCCCGCTTATCCTGCCCTGTCACAGCGCACTCGATAGTGCCCGGGAAACAGCTAGGGGAACCGATAAAATCGGTACCACGGGACGTGGCATCGGACCTGCTTATGAGGACAAGGTGGCGCGACGCGCGGTGCGCATTCAGGATTTGTTTCATCGTGACCGCTTCGCCGCAAAACTAGGCGAGATGCTGGATTATCATAACTTCGTGCTGAAAAATTATTTTCACGCCCCTATCGTGGATTTTCAACAAACGATGGACCACACTCTGGCCTTGGCGGAACGCATCA
>JALYOY010000332.1 GCA_030856655.1 Pseudomonadota bacterium
TTCGCAATTTTTGCGTCCCCCTGGTGGCCTTCGATATCCACAAAAAATACATATTCCCATAGACCGGCGCGGGAAGGCCGAGACTCCAGACGGCTCATGCTTACGCCGTGCCTTGCTAACGGAGCCAGTAATTCGTGTATTGCCCCAGGACGGTTCCTGACCGACATAACCAGCGATGTCTTATCCTGCCCGGAGACAGCAACTTCCTGCGCACCGATTACCAGAAAGCGCGTGGTATTGTTCGGGTCATCCTCGATATTCTCAGCGCAAATGGTGAGCCCGAATATTTCGCCGGCTTTTTTGCCGGCCACGGCTGCGGCGTTTTCGTCATCCGCAGCCAGCCGTGCCGCATCGGCGTTGCTTGCTGCGTTGATCCGCGCCGACCCCGACAAATGAGGCAAATTCGCGTTAAGCCACTCATGACACTGGGAAAATGACTGGGGATGAGAGTAAATCCGTTTGATAAGCGCGAGATCGGCATGCTGCGCGAGCAGAAGCTGATGTATTGGCAACGCTATTTCACCGCATACCTTTAAGGAGGTTTGCAACAACAGGTCCAGCGATCTGCCGACCGCGCCTTCAGTGGAATTCTCCACCGGCACAACGCCATAACCGGCCTGACCCGATTCAACCTTGCGGAATACATCATCTATCGAGCCGCATGCCAGGGTCGTCACCACGCTGCCGAAGCGCTTCAGCGCAGCTTCTTCCGAAAACGTCCCTGGCGGGCCAAGGTATGCGACAGTCAAAGGTTCTTCCATGGACCGGCACAGCGACATAATCTCAGTGAACAACCGCACAATATGCTCGTTCGTCAGCGGTCCGGGATTCAAATCGCACAGCCGTGCCAGCACCTGGGCTTCGCGCTCGGGGCGATATGCCACGCCGTTCTTGATCTGTCCGATCTCCCGCGCAAGACCGGCGCGTTCGCTCATTAATTTGAGCAACTCGCTGTCAATTGCATCTATTTTGTCGCGCAGCTGTTTGAGTTTAGCCGTCATCGAGGAATTTCTATCCTGGTTCCGACTATTCAGCCAGTATCGGCAGGTAGCGAACCATCAATACGCCTCGAATTGCCGCAACCTCGTCTATTGTGTCTTGCGGTACCGGGCTATCCACATCGACCAGCGTGTACGCCATCTCGCCGCGAGATTTGTTGCCCATATTGTGAATATTAAGGCCTGCTTTTGCCATGCTGGTGGAGATCTGTCCCAGCATATTCGGTACATTGGAATTGGCTACCGCCAGTCGGTACGGAGATCCGCGTTCCATTGTTATGTTAGGAAAATTGACCGCATTGGTAATGTTGCCGTTTTCCAGATAATCTATCATCTGGTTCACCACCATGACCGCACAATTCTCTTCCGCTTCCAGAGTAGAAGCGCCCAGGTGCGGCAATGTGATTACCGCGGCGTGATGCTGAAATATTTGACTGGGAAAGTCGCAAACATAGTATTTTATTTTCCCGGACTCGATTCCCGCCAATACGGCATCCTCGTCGACAATGCCGTCGCGGGAGAAGTTAAGCAAAATCGCGCCCCGCTTCATGCTTTGCACAAGCTCGTGATTAATCAAGTGGCGTGTTGCATCCAGCAATGGCACGTGCAAGGTTATAAAATCGCTGTGACGTAGCAGGTCTTCCATGCTTTCAGCTCTTTTGACTTCTGCGGATAGGTTCCAGGCCGCATCGACCGTTATTTCCGGGTCGTAACCAATTACTTTCATGCCAAGCCGAATGGCCGCATCCGCCACCAGCCGTCCAACCGCGCCCAGGCCGATGATGCCCAGAGTACGGCCCGGCAATTCGATTCCCGCAAATTGTTTCTTGCTGTCTTCCGCCAACTTGTGCAGAGTGGCACTGTCGCCTTGCAAATTCTCGGTGAAGCGAATCGCCGGGATCAGATTGCGCGATGCCATCAGCAAGCCGGCCAGCACCAATTCCTTCACCGCATTGGCATTTGCCCCCGGGGCGTTGAATACCGGCACGCCGCGCAGGTTCATATTCTTCACAGGAACGTTATTAGTGCCCGCGCCCGCCCGGCCTATCGCTTTTACACTCGCCGGGATTTCCATCTGCAGCATATTGTGCGAACGCACGAGTATTGCATCCGGCTCGGCGATATCGTTACTCACTATGTAGTGGCTGGCGGCAAAATGTTTCAGGCCCAGTTGGGAAATCGGGTTGAGCGTGAGTATCTGGAAAACCTTATGTGCGCGTTCAGGCATGATTGCTCGCAAATTCTTTCATGAATTCCACTAGAACCGTCACCCCCTCAAGCGGCATGGCGTTGTATATGGAAGCACGCATCCCCCCTACCGAGCGATGTCCCTTCAATTGGATCAGGCCACGTACCTGGGCCTGCTTCAGAAACTCGCTATCCAGCGCCGTATCTTTCAAGGTGAAGGGCACATTCATGCGCGAGCGATCAGACTTCGTTACGGGACAGTGATAAAAATCTGTCGTATCGAGCAAGTCGTATAACAATTTGGCCTTGGCAACATTGATTTTCTCCATCGCCGCTAATCCGCCTTTTTTCTTCAACCACTCAAACACCAGTCCGGCGATATACATGGGGTAGGTTGGCGGTGTGTTGTACATGGAATCATTATCAGCATGGATTTTGTAGTCAAACATGGTCGGGGTACCAGGCACGGTTGTGCCCAGCAAGTCGTCGCGCACAATGACAACCGTCAGTCCCGCGGGACCCATGTTTTTCTGCGCGCCGGCATAAATCAATCCGAAGCGGGTTATATCC
>JALYOY010000337.1 GCA_030856655.1 Pseudomonadota bacterium
TATACCGCCAGCCGTCGAGCCACTGCCGCCGCCGATGAACATCAGCCCCATGATAAAAATGCTGTGGAAGGAAATAAAGCTCCAGTATCCAGAGTATTAAAGCCCGCACTGCGCGGTGTAACCGCCTGAAACCAGGAGGCCCATAATTTTGCGCTCCAGTCAGGCAGGGCGGCCAGCGTGGCGGGATTGCCATGTTCCAGCACCAGAATTATGGTCATGGCAACCAGATTGATAATCAATGTGCCGACCAGCATCAGCTTGGTATGCAGCGCAAAATGCCTGAAGCGCTTTTTGCCTATGAGGTCAGCGATGACAACGAATCCAATGCCTCCTGAAATGAACAGCAGGGAAATAACAATATTAACCACGGTATTGCCTGCATAGCCCGTCAGACTATCCGCCGCTAACGCAAAGCCTGCATTGTTAAATGCCGCAAGGGCATGAAAGAAACTGTAAAACAACCCCTTGCTCCAGCCCATTTCCGGCACCCACTGGAAGGCCAGAAAAGCGGTACCAATCAGTTCCATGACCGCAGTAAACCCAACCGCCCGCAGCATTACGCGCCACACATCACCTTGTCCAGTGTGATTAAATGTTTCGCGCAAGGCTGCGCGGTGTTTCAATGCCAATTGGCCACGCGTCAGATGAATGACAATGATGCCAAATGTCATCAACCCCAGGCCGCCACATTGCATCAGGAACAGCAATATCCACTGCCCGAGCAATGTAAAATGCGTGCCGGTATCGACCACGACCAATCCAGTAACAGTCGACGCGGACACGGCTGTAAACAGCGCCTGCAGCCATGACGTCGGCTGTTGGCTGGCACCCGGCAATTTCAGCAGCAACGTGCCGAGAATGGATAACCCGATATAGGATAGAACCAGGGCTTGAGGGGGCGTGAGACTGAGAAACCGCTTCCCTACCAGCAGAAACCATTGCGAATACGATAACGCCCGCATTACAGGTACTTGGTGATTTTACGCAGATTGCCGAGGGTGCCGAACAACAAAATCTTATCGTTAAGCTTGAACTCGTACGTTTGCGGTGGCGGCGCCATCACTTGATCCAGGTGCTTGATCAGCAAACACTGAATCCCATTCTCGGACAGATGCAGCGCACTGATGTCCTGCCCTGCAAGCCTCTCTGAGGCACGCACCTCGACGGAAAACTGGTCGTCTCCGAAACTGATGTAATCCATGACCTCGGGGTAAATCATGCCGCGCGCAAGGCGCAGGCCCATTTCGTGCTCCGGGTGAACAATATGATCACTACCGAGTTTTTGGAGAATCTTGTGATGGTTGGGATTGAGCGCTTTTGCCCAAACTTTAGGCTTAGACATACCCTTGACGATCAACGTGGCGAGAATGTTGGCTTCAATGTCTTCTCCGATGGCGACCACGACGCCATCGCACTCATGCACGCCGAGGTCGCGCAACACTTTCTCATCGCGTGCGTCGGCTATCACCGCCTGTGTAATCCTATCGGCGATGTCATTGACGAGGTTGGGATTGAGGTCAATGCCGATAACATCATGACCCAGGCGAGAAAGCTCAAGGGCAATGGTTGATCCAAAGACGCCAAGTCCGATAACAGCGTAGGTATGTTTCATGAACAAATTTTAGTCGATCTCATTCTCGGTGCTGTCTTTGGCAGGAGAACAGCGGGGACGGAGAAAAGGAGAAAACCAGTCCAGCTCGCTTCGACCTACTCAGAAACCTGAAAGGGCGGGATACTTCTTGCCCATTCTGTCGCCTTGAGCTCGCGTATAAAGTGGCACAACGATTTTATCAGAAGGGGTGGTTTTCTGCCGAACTCCCCCTTTCACGACACTGATCCATCCATTAGACAAAGCCCTATTGCTCTAAATGAGGCCTGACTTCCAATGCCCTTACTTCCAATGCCGTGAATTGGGTGAATGATGCATCTATGGGGTAAGTCCTCAGGGATGAGCTCGATCGATGGTGCTTCAGACGGCTAATTTACTTATAACTTCGATCAATTTCAACAGGTGTCATTCCTCGCTGTCGGTGTCCAACCCCAGTGAGTACCATCGGGCGTTCGGATCTTTCCCAACGCACGGACTCACCTAGCTTTACATAGTTGGACTTGGTATGGTACCGATTCCCAAACCGGCGACATACCTACTAATGACATTCGGTCTGGTACTATTGTTAAGCTTGACGAAGAAGCGAGGCTGGGAACAGTGTTCGCGAGTCGCACACCTCTAATCTGACTTTCCCACTTCTCCGTTTCTATTACTCCGGTTCTTCATCAGCCACTTCGCGCTGAATTCCCGTCGAGGCGGTTTCAAATGCAAACTGTTGCACCTAAGGTTGTCCCTCGCCGCCCGAGGCACCGTACACTTGTCCGGTTGCATAGCTTGATTCCTGCGACGCAAGCAAGACATACAGGGCGCCCAGTTCCGCTGGTTGGCCGGGCCGGCCAAGCGGGGTATCTTTGCCGAACCTGCTGAGATCTGCCCCTGCGATCGTTTGTAGCGGGGTCCAGAATGGTCCTGGCGCCACCGCGTTTACCCGTATGCCCTGCTTGGCGACCTGCTTCGCCAGCGATTTTGTGAAAGCAACGATGCACGCCTTCGTCTGCGCGTAATCGAGAAACGCCGGGGATGGAGTATAAGCCTCGACGGAACTCGTATTGATAATCGCCGCGCCGGGCTTAAGGTGCGGCATGGCGGCCTTGGTGATCCAGAACATCGCATAGACGTTGCATTTGAATATCGAGTCGAACTGCTCGGTCGTGAGATCGGCGATCGAGGGCTGCGCGGCCTGCATGGCCGCATTGTTGACAAGGATGTCCAGTCCGCCCAGATCCCGGGCGGCGTTGGCGACGAGCCTGGAGCAAAAATCCTCGTCCCGGATGTCGCCGGGGATCGCGACCACCTTTCGCCCTTCCGCCTGGATCAGTTCCACGACCTCCCGAGCGTCGGGCTCCTCAATAGGGAGATAGTTGATCGCGACATCGGCGCCCTCACGCGCAAAGGCGATGGCGGCGGCACGGCCAATGCCGGAATCGCCGCCGGTCACGAGTGCCTTTCTACCGACCAGCCGGCCGGAGCCTCTGTAGGTTGTTTCGCCATGGTCAGGCCGCGGTTCCATCTTGCTCGCAAGGCCAGGCGGTTCCTGTTGCTGTGGGCGGAAGGGGGGTACAGGGTATTGGGTCGTCGGGTCCTGTTTTCCGGACTGGCGGGGCCTCCGCAGCGAACCAGCGGGAGCGGTTTCTTGCTGCGCAAAGACCGGAGAGGCGAATGCCGCGGCAAGGCCGGCGGTCATGCCGCCAACGAACTGGCGCCGTGAGGCAACCGCATCATTTTTTAATTTCATGCCGTTCTCCTATAAAAATTGCTAAAGGTGATCTGGTGGTTGATCGAAAGATACTCGCAGACGCGGCGATCAGATCGGGAGCGTAGCCGGAGGCAACGGTACCAATACAAGCGCAAGCGGCTGGGCCGCAAACGGATGTGCGAGCAGTGCCACGAAAATGATCAATAATTGTCCGGACCGATGTCCTTAAACCCCCGCCTTGCCTTGGCACATGCCAGCGTGTCCGGTTGGCGAGATCACGCGACTTCAAGTCGATGTTTTTACGTATCCTGATTGCCGCTGTACATCTTATCTCTCACCGCTGGCGCGGCGCTGATTTCCTTTTTCCGGGTCCAGGAAGAATATCGCAAGGGCGCCACGCAACACCGAGCATCATTTAACTCCGGCCGTATCTGTTAAGCCTCGTGTCCTTTTCATCTCCTTTTAACGGCGATTGACGCTCTCGACTTACAGCTTAAAGTTGCAATTCTTCATGCATATGATTTCGTTTTTAATTTACCCCATTCGTGCGTTAAGGCACATTAGAGGCAAAGGACCGTCTTAACTGTAATCGGATTCTCCCCATTTACGCTACCGCGACCAACGCCTGGGGGACAGACCTGCGGCAACACATCAACTCGCAGGCTCTCGGAGGGCGCTGCCGAGTCACTTGATGGTTGGATGCTTTCTCACTGCTTGGTGTCGAGCATCTACTGCTTCAGTCGATCCCGTCGAATGGTCACGATTATGCGTTCCCTGATTGCGATCCTTCTCATTTAGAAAATCAGTTGGTACATCGGACCTTCGAGCACAGCGAAGAAGCTACCCCAGTTTTCTGGCTTGCGCTACAAGATTACGTCGCCTGTTTTCTCGTCTTTCCGGATGCAAACTTCCTTGGTAATCGAACCGGAAGGCGGCTCGCAAGCGCACCGCTCGGCTGGGTCCATTACTGAACAGTTTGCCTACCTGGCTGCAAACACATTTGCAGGCGGTTTTTCCGCAGACTCTATATCGTCTTTCGGACCAAATTGAAGAGCAGGTCCGGCTCAAGGGGCGCTGAGCTCCAATGCCACGAATTGCGTGAACTGCTTTCTGGCGAAATTATTATCGGCCACCAGTAGGAGAGTGCGCTTGCCATTGAAGACCGGACCAAGGGTGATGCCTTCGATGTTGCCCACTGCCAATGCAGAGCCATCGGCGTTTGTCAGGTCCGACAAATCCAGCAGCAAAGTTTTGCTCGCCGACCGGATGCTTTCGCCCGCAATTGAGTCCATTCCGGAGACATCGGTGGCGTTTCTCGCATCCGCATAATAAAGTCGGACGGTAAAACCGGTCGCGGTATTGCCGGGTGTGGCTGCGCCCAACGTGAAAGAACGCTCGATGGTGATGAACTGGCGGTCTCCAATGGCAATGAAATCGGTCAGCCCATTGGTGGCGAACCCACCGAAGGAGGCCGGGGTGACGACAACCGGGCCGACCTCGTAAATATATTCAGCGCCCGGTTTTCCGCTGGCGATGTCGAAGGAAAGAATGCGCGAGCGGGAGCCCGTGAGAATGTTAGCGGGCGGGGTGTCCTGGATTAAACCATTTTCGGTGGCGGTATACAGAATGTCGCCATCAACCGACATCGCCAGACTCTCGAATGCTAGATTGTTGTAGATGCCTCTATCGCCAGGAAATAATCCGATATTAGAACCTCTGGGATTGTAGCGAGCGGGGACCGCAAAATCGCGGCTGTGGCTACCGTCGAGATTCATTTCCCGCACTGTCGGGTTCTGAAAACTTAAAATGCTGCGCTGGCCCTCGTTGCTCCAGTAAATCTTATTACGGACGGCATCGAGGCGCATGCCTTCCGGGTCCACCGAGTTGCTTTTGAATGGACCTCCAACGGGTTGCTGGATGGTCGTCACCGCATGGAATGTCACGCCGGCCATCCCTGGTGAGGCAGAGCGTTCAAATTGGGCAAGATCCAGAGATAACTCATAAAAACGTGCCGGGTTGGTGTTGCTCCTGTCGTCGCTGATGGATAGGTAACGACCGGTGCCGGGGTTGTAATCCAGTGAGGACAAGCCGCCGACAGTTGTGCCGTGGAAAATTGTTTTGTTGGGTACGATTTGCTGGCCAATATAGCTCAGGCCGAAATCGGTGGCCTGACCGATCGCATGGGGGGAAGCGGCAAGCCATGCAGCCAGGGCAACGGCAAAGATTATTTTCATGTGCCGGACTTTATCAGAAGTCATTGCGCGCTGCCGTGAAGTTCTTTTAAGTACGAGAAATATATTCGAGTGCGCTCATACAACATTTTGACGCTTACGCATGCCGTGCGGGAATTTTCGCAATACAATAACAGCCGTCCGTTTTCCACATAGAATTATGGTTCATGAGCAGGTTCAGCCGCATTGCATCACGGTTATATTGCGGCGTCGTAGGTAAGCCATCGGGCTGCTGGCGGCTATCGTTCACGTGGCGTTATAGGAAAAAAGGCATGACTCTTGCCCTCCGAAAAATTGGCCTAACGGGAAGATCCCGGCTGGCATTGACCGCGGTTTTCCTCGCGGTTGGCATATCCGGATGCGCCAGTTTCAAGGAAGTCAAGACGTTCGCGTCGCTTTCCTCGAATGCCGCAGGCTACGACGCAATTACCAGAGACTATATTGGGGCGATCGATAGGCGCAAGCAATACCAGCCGGCAAAATTTCATGGCGAGCTGGAAGCGTTAAAGATGCGCCGGAAGGCGCAGTGCGACAGCCTGGATGTGCTCCAGCAAACGGTAACTGACTATATGCGGGCCCTCGGCAGCCTTGCTTCCGGCGAAACCAGAACTTTCGATAGATCGCTTGTAGATTTCAGTGACAGCCTCAACGAAGCGGCATTGCTGGACAGCAACGAAAAGCAGGCCGTCGGCGTCCTGTCGACATTGCTCGCCCGTAGTGTCACGGCTGTATACCGGCAGCATGAAATGAAGAAACTGATCCGTGAAGGCAACCAGCCGCTTCAGGATGTGATCGAAACCACTCGCAAAATTGTTAGGAACGGCATCGTTGCCGATTTGCAGGTGGAGTCCGCGATAGCCGGAAGATACTATGATAATTTCATGTTTGCACCGGACAATCCCGTGGAGCCCGTCGCGATGGCGCTGGGGAAAGAAGCCAAGGCGGAAGCGCTGGCCCGCGTTGACAACCGCATTCGAAGCGCGCAGCGCTACGACGCTGTGATGGATAAGATCGCTATTGGTCACCAATACTTGTATGACCATCGCGCTATGATAGGCAATGATGAGCTGGATCGGCAGTTCAAGCCATATATCGACGAGCTTCGCGCCGCGTACAGGAATCTGCTTGATGCGACACGATGAAATGAGGAAGGAAGATGGATAAACTGACGCCGAACGATGCTTTTGAATTGGGTAACCAGTTTCGCGATGCGGCAATCGCGCTCGGAGATTGGCGCTTCGAAAATCGGGCCAGCCTCAGTCGATCACAATGGAATGAACTTGATGATCGCGAGATTACCCTTCTGAACACCGCATCCAGCTTATATACCAGCTCGATAGGGCTAGTCCTGGCGGACAGCGGGGCCGCGCTCGCCCGCTTGCAGTCCAGCGTGGAGAACGCCAATTCGGCGGTAAAGCATATTGCAAAATTTAAACAGGCCCTTGACCTCGCGTCCGCCCTGATCCTCTTCGCAGGTGCGGTGACTTCCGGCAACGCGGCGGGAATTCCGGCCGCAATCGTCGCGCTGGAAGATGCTGCCGGAGCTATTATTGACCCCGGCGATTAGGATGAATGATGGCCTTTGGCACCAGCTTGAGCCACTCCTCTGGAGAGGTGCCAACTATTGCCCTATTGATAAACACTAAATTAAGTCACCGTTGCCCGTTATCACGCGTTGGCCGTCACGCCAAAAATTTTGCAACACAGCCGGCACCTGTTATAAGGAAGCTACTACGGTTATAGCGATGGGAGTTTGAATGGACATCATGGG
>JALYOY010000011.1 GCA_030856655.1 Pseudomonadota bacterium
CGTCAGGCTTGGCGATAGGGCCGATTTGCCGGGACACCCAATTACGTAATTCAGTCGCAGTTTTATAGGCAGTCTCACCCTGAGGACGCGAACCTTTCAGCACCACGAATGCCACGATAGCCTCACCTTTAATCTCGTCGGGCTTTCCCACCACGGCCGCTTCCGCGACCAGGGGGCTGGCCACCAGCGCGGATTCAATTTCCATGGTACCTAAACGGTGACCGGAAACATTCAGCACGTCGTCAACGCGTCCCATGATCCAGAAGTAGCCGTCCAGATCGCGGTTCGCGGAGTCGCCAGCCAGATAATATTTGCCGCCCATTTCTTTAGGAAAATATGTATTCCTGAAGCGTTCCGGGTCGCCCCATAACGTACGTGCCTGCGACGGAAACGGACGTTTGATGACAAGAAATCCCCCGCTGCCATTCTCTATATCGTGTCCGGTTTCATCCACGATGGCCGCCATGATGCCCGGCAACGGCAAGGTGCAGGAGCCGGGCTTGAGCGGCACCGCACCCGGTGCGGGAGCAATCATGTGACACCCCGTTTCCGTTTGCCACCATGTATCGACTACGGGGCAGCGGGACTGTCCAACCACTGTGTAATACCACATCCAGGCTTCCGGGTTGATTGGTTCTCCTACCGAACCGAGCAGGCGTAATGAGGAGAGGTCATATTTCCCCGGCAAGTCGGGGCCGTGTTTTATAAGCGAGCGAATTGCGGTAGGCGCGGTATAAAAAGTTGTCACTTTATGGTCCTGGATTATTTTCCAGAAGCGGCCCGCGTCAGGATAAGTGGGAATGCCCTCGAACACCACCTGTGTGGCGCCGATTGCCAATGGGCCGTACGCAACATAGCTATGCCCGGTGATCCAGCCCACATCGGCGGTACACCAGAAAACGTCGGTGGGTTTGTAATCGAAAATCCATTTCATACTCAAGATCGCACCCAGAAGATAACCTGCGGAAGAGTGCTGCACGCCCTTTGGTTTGCCAGTTGAACCAGAGGTGTAGAGGGTGAATAGCGGGTGCTCTGCATTGATCCATTCAGGTTCGCAAACATCACTCTTGTCCTTGATTAGCTCGTGCCACCAGACGTCGCGCTGAACATGAAATGAGACATCGCTGTCGCTGCGTTTGTATACCACCACGGATTTCACCGAATTGGTTCCCCCCAGCGCAATTGCTTCATCCACCGCGGCTTTCAGGCGGTTGCTTTTGCCGCCCCGTAGTTGCTCGTCGGCGGTAACGACAGCGACTGCGCCGGCATCGATGATTCGTTCGTGAAGGCTCTTGGCGGAGAAGCCGCCGAAGACGACTGAATGAATCACGCCGATGCGAGCGCAGGCCTGCATTGCCACCACGGCTTCAATGCTCATCGGCATGTAGATAATGATACGATCGCCTTTTTTGATGCCGAGTGACTTGAGTCCGTTGGCGAACTGGCATACGCGACGGTGAAGATCACGGTATGTAGAACGGGTGATTTTGCCGTCATCCGCCTCGAAAATGATGGCGATCTTGTCCGGCTGGGTGGCGAGATGCCGGTCGAGACAGTTGAAGGAAACATTCAACTCGCCGTCGTCAAACCATTTCAAGAAGGGATGATTGCTTTCGTCCAAAACCCGGGTGAATGGTTTGTGCCACACAATAAATTCCCGCGCCAACCTGCTCCAGAAAGCCGGAAGGTCTTTCTCTGCTTCCGCGCAGAGTGCGTGGTAACTTTCCATGCCTGACACGTTTGCCTGCTTTACGAATGCTGCGTCTGGCTGGAATATGCGGGTTTCATTTAAAATGGATTTAATGGCGGACACGGGATTGCCTCCGGGAAGTTTTTTTGAAATGCCGCATATCTAGACCTGAATCCGCCAGTGATGCTCGTTTCATGAGAGTGATGTCCTCCGTAATGATTTTGAGCCTGTCCCACCGCCGGATTTAGGGTAAATTGTACCATTCATATTGACCTGAACGAGCCCTGCTACCGGATCAGCCATGGAAGAAAATTTCAGCGCGCTATACTTTTGTCATTGATCCGGCGGTAATGCGTAAACCTATCAGGGAGTAGGAGATCTGCAGAGGGCGAACAATCCTCAGCTGTTTGTACCACCTGACTTCGAGACCCGGTTGAAAGAACCTTCTGGTTGCAATCGGCGGTTACTGTCAAGGGCTTATAATTTACCGAGCATCTCTTTCATTAATTATAAATTTTTGCTAAAATGACCAAACTTTTATGGGCTCCTTCAGCCCATTTTTTGTTTGTGCCAGGACTATGGCTGTGGATCTGTATGAATTGCTCGAATCGACTTTGGCCGGGCTGGGTTATGAGCTGGTTGATGTCGAACGGTCGACGCGCGGCAAGCTGTTGCGGGTGTTTATTGACAAACCCAGCGGCGTCACGGTAGATGACTGCGTTGCCGTCAGCGATCACTTGGGGCGGTTGCTTGCGGTTGAGAGCGTTGATTATGACCGGCTGGAAATATCGTCGCCCGGCTTGGACAGGCCATTGAAGAAAGCATCCGATTTCATCCGTTTTGTGGGAGAGCCGGTTAAGCTGAGGCTGCGTATAGCGCTGCAGGGTCAAAGGAATTTCGCCGGGATTCTGCGTGAAGTAGACGACGGCGTATTAAAATTGGAAGTAGAAGGAAAGACGCTTGATCTTGAGATGAATAATCTTGAGAAGGCTCGTTTGGTTCCAAAACTGTAATTATCCGAGAATTTGGCTGGAGGTAACATGAGCCGCGAGGTTTTGCTGTTGGTGGATGCGCTGGCGCGCGAGAAAAATGTCGAAAAAGGCATCGTTTTTGTTGCACTCGAATTGGCGTTGGCGTCTGCTACAAAAAAGCGTTTTCACGAGGACGCTGATGTGCGCGTTGCGATTGACTCCCAGACAGGCGATTATCAGTCTTTGCGCCGCTGGCAAGTGGTGGCCGACGATGCCGTCGAGGACCCGGCACGTCAAATTGCGTTGAGCGAGGCGTTGCAGCGCGATCACGAAACCAAGCTGGAAGAATTCATTGAAGAAGTGCTTGAGCCGCTGGAGTTTGGACGTATCGGTGCCCAGGCGGCCAAGCAGGTAATATTTCAGAAAATACGGGACGCCGAGCGCGAGCAGATTCTGAACGATTTCCTCGAACGCAAAGAATACATGGTTACCGGCACCATCAAGCGCATGGAACGCGGCAATGCCATCATCGAATCCGGTAAAGTTGAGGCGGCGTTGCCTCGCGACCAGATGATCCCCAAGGAAAATCTGCGAGTCGGTGACCGCGTGCGTGCTTATCTCTACAAAATTGACCGTACTGCCCGGGGGCCGCAGTTGGTATTGTCACGGATTGCGCCGGAGTTTCTGATAAAACTGTTCGAACTGGAAGTGCCGGAGATTGAGGAAGGCCTGCTGGAGATCAAGGTCGCGGCGAGAGATCCCGGTTCGCGCGCCAAGATTGCGGTTAAATCCAATGATCAGCGCGTTGACCCGATCGGTACGTGTGTCGGCATGCGTGGTTCCAGAGTACAGGCGGTAACTGGCGAACTGGCCGGAGAAAGAGTGGATATCATTTTGTGGTCGGACGACCCGGCTACATTTGTGATCAATGCGCTGGCGCCTGCCGAAATCAGCAGCATCCTCGTGGATGAGGAAAAGCATAGTATGGACATCGTGGT
>JALYOY010000022.1 GCA_030856655.1 Pseudomonadota bacterium
ATTAACACTTGAGATACAGCCCAGGAGACAGTAATTCCAGCGGAATCACCGCAAGGATCATCAGCAGGAATTTCAGCGCTGGCAGGCAGACGGTAACAGGCAATCGCAATCTGGGCATTGCCGGCAAGGTACAGCACGCCCTGCAATGCATATCCTATCGTGTGGTGTGTGCGGTTAGGCGGACATACGTTAGACGATTGCGCGCGAACCAGCCGTTCGATTGCTGCCAGCGCGATGCCGCTTTGCCGCGTCTTGTGCTGCGGATAACGGCGATATTCGCTCCCACAATGCGCGAAATTGTAACGCAGAATCAATTATCACGTGTAAAGGTTTTAATCATACCGATGAGCAACTTCTCTGGCGGACTGGTGCGAACCGCGTTGACCTGTCCTGCCAGCTCCACGCAAGTTGAAAGCTTGTCGCCACGACATAACACAATTGCTTGACTTAGCTAACCAGCGCATCAGAGAATGGCTCGACAGTCTCCATAAATAGCAATATCAGGAATACCATGTCAATCTTCGCAGGAGTTCTTGTACGCCGGGCCGGTCAGGTGATCCCCGCCAAACTCATTGATGAGCTTAGCGCTTCCGTGTCCCGCTATCCTGGCGAAGACGCGGGTAACCGGACAGAGTTCACCGACGACAGTATTTTTATTGTCAAGGTCGATGTAGGCGCACTCGCGGAGCGGGGAGGATTTTCTAACTCTGACATGATAGCGTTTGTGGCGGGAGATCCCATCCTGCAACGCAATACAGGTGCGTTGCCAGTATCGCGCGCGGAGAGCCTGCAGACGATTGCACTCGATCTGGCAGCCGGACAAGACGATGCCTTGCGTTCATGCCGGGGAACGTACTGCGCAGCAGTCTATGAGCGTTCCCATCACAGGTTGCACTTGATGACCGACAAGCTTGGTGTCAGGCCGGTATATTGCTGGGTGTCGCCGGATTACATCGTCTTCGCCACCGCGTTACGGATCCTGGAAGCCGTATCTTTCTGCAAAAAGTCTCTCGATCTTCAGGGGATTGCGGAGACTGCTTGCTTCGGCTACCCGCTTTCGGATCGCACGCCTTACGAAAACGTCTTTTCCCTCCACGCGGGGGAAGTGGTCAGTAGCGACGCCGCCGGACTCCGGCGTCGACAGTATTGGCGGTGGGATGAACTACCGGTGCCAGCGGCATCCGATACCGCTCCGGCTGAACGGCTCTACAAGCTTTTCATCGATGCGATCCAGCTCCGTCTTCGCGGACAAAAGGTTGTCGCGGCGTTTCTGAGTGGTGGTCTCGATTCGCGGGCGGTTGTTGCCGCACTGAAGGGGGAGGGCGTGGATGTTTTCACGGCAAATTTCGGCTCGCCCACGAGCCAGGACCGGGTGCTGGGCAAACTTGCTGCGGACAGGTTGGGAACTCGTTATTCGCACCTCGAGCTGCGCCCACTCTTAGTCGAAGACGACGGGCATAGCCATGTATCTATCCGTGACTGGCTAAGCTCCGCGGAATACCTTGCCCACAGTCCGCAACGTCCGCGCGTCGTCTGGGCTGGCGATGGTGGTAGTCTCGGTCTGGGGCACATATATCTCAACGCGGACATCGTCACGGCGACACGGGGAGGCGATCTGCGGGAAGCAACGGCGAAGTTCCTGGCTTATAACCGATGGGGTCTCCAGGCCAAACTTCTCAAACGGCAGCTCGCCACGACATTCGCGGACCTGGTCAACGACGGAATCAGCGCGGAATTGGAATCGATCCACCCTTCGGACCGCGGTCGCATCTTTTATTTGTTCCTCATGCTGAACGATCAGCGCCGGCACATGTTCAATCACTTCGAAAATCTGGATCTGACACGTACCGAGTTGGAGATGCCGTTTTTTGATGGCGAGTTTATTGCGGGAGTATTGCGGGAACCGATCGATTCCTTTCTTCGTCATGTCTTCTATCTGGAATGGCTCAAATGCTTTCCCCAAGCCGTTTTGGAGATCCCGTGGCAGGCATATCCCAACCATGCACCGTGCCCGCTTCCACAGCCGGAGGGCCTAACTTATCAGTGGGACAGAGAGTCCTATTCGGAACAGGAAGGAGAAAGGCGGCGCGCTGCGCTGAACGGTGCACAAGCCCTGCTTCGCGAGTCGGATTTTTCGCATGAATATCTCAGCTATGGGCATATGCGGCTGTTCAAGCTGTTAATACAATGGGGAAAGGCAGATCGCTCTTATCTCATGCACGTACCGTCCGTGATATACCGTTACTGGTCCCGAACCACCTCTGCTAATAAAGAGAAACGAAACGAATAGAAAAAATGTCGAGAGCGACATGGTCAATCCAGTGCCAACTTTTGCCGGTCATGGCAAGGCCTCCCGGAGAACAGGCCGACGCATGGTTCTGTAACGGGCAGCCCATTGAATGGGAGAGCGACTCGGGTTGGACATGGCGGCGATGACCAATGCCAATGCCCAATTAGTTCGAAACCAATATAGAGTCTGTGGTTAGAAAGCTCTTTTTGCTTTTTGTGCATCTCGAGCGTTTCCGATAGCGCGGACGGCCCAGCGATCGAAAATATAGTGTCGTAGTGATGACCTTGGAATCAATTCCTCACTCTTGGCATCCAGATAAAGGGCTTCGATGTGATCGGGCAATATCGATAAGCCTAACGGCTTTATGCGTGCTTTAATCAACTGGTTCTGAAAATGTCTCAGACTGTAGCGCCTTAATCGACGAATATAAAACATTGGGTCAAAAAATGAAGCCCATATAATGGATTCATAACGGAAGGTTGCGGTGGGTACAACCCGCACATGATCGTAGTTCCACCTGCTGCTCGGATCAAGGTTCCATAACGCTAAAGCACCTACCAGGCTATCATCTCCGATCAGGCCCTGGGGGAGCCGGATCCGCTGCGCGCGCAACCGGCCAACAAAATCTTGCGAGAGCGCATACAAATTACCCGCGAATCCGCCATGCCGGGTGATGTCGTGCCGGAAAACACCGAATGAAATGTTATGATGGCTCGGAATGCCGGAGGCCGCGTTGACGTTCTTATCGCTCAAAAGCGACTCTTCAAGACGTTGCAGCGAGCCAGTTTCGACTTGACAGTCTCCATCCGTAAAAAAATAGCTTTCGGCTTCGGGAGCAATGTCGTGGACAAAGTGATTCCATGCGTTTGCCTTGTCTCCTACTTCCAACGCAACGACGTTTACCCACGTTTCCTTCAACGCATATTCCGTGACGTGAGCAACCGTGTCATCATTGCAACCGTTCGCGATTACATAGCAGGTGGTGTTGGGGAGCATAGGGGAAAGACGCAAAGCCTCAAGACACGCAAGAATCTTACGGGATTCGTTGTGAGCGAAAACGCCGATCGCTCGCCGCCTGGGGACGTCAGATGGCATCAGGTGAGTCGTTTGGTCCGGCTGCATTAGATACGCAACTCCGAGATTAATGTCGAGAACCCAATTAAAAACCGGTATCCGTTGTGTTCCAAAATATTGTTCTGACGACCATCTTACAGTCGACGACGTTGGGGTATCGGTGCAGGTGTGAAAACAATTTCAGTTCTTTTCCCATACTCAAGTCAAAATTGCAGCGACTTGCGCTGGAGACCCCGCTACCTGGTACAGGATATAGTCGAAATTTTTCTGGTGCTTCTCTATAAACTCTCTAAACGCAGCGTGTTCATGCTTTTCCCATCCAATATACGAAAAGTATTCATCAAAAACAATAACCGACCCTGGCTTAAGTCTATCCGCAAGGAGAGAAAGCACGGTTGTTGTAGATGAATAGAGATCGCAATCTACATGTAAGAATGCAATATCTCCGTGATGGTCAGCAAGAAAATCAGGTAAAGTGTCTTCGAACCAGCCGACATTGAGCTCAACGTTTGCTCTTACTTCAGGTCGCCATTCAGCTGGTTTTCGAAATGCCCCCTTGCCAACGCCCGGACGCCAATCTTCCGGCAAGCCTTGGAACGAATCAAAGCCGTAAACGACAGCTTCAGTATTTGCGGCGATAAAGTTTATGCTCCTCCCGCTTGCCACCCCGAATTCTAAAAACAAGCCAGGTTTTTCGGCCCGTTCAATTGCATACTTAAGGCCCTCAAACTTATCCGCGAACGGGCGAACTCCCTGTAGATGTTCCGCAGCAAACCTGGCAGATGATTCCATCGCACCCTGACGCTGATGGAAATCGATATTGTCATAAAAATGGTGAGTCAGCCTCGGAATTAGATTTCTTTCAACATAACTGTCGAGTACTTTGAACAATGTTTTTTCAATAACCTGATTCAATATTTTTTTCATCATTGGCACCATAATCTGAGGATAAAAAAGATTCCTGGCCTTGAGTGGCCAGGCTCGACACGCATGAAGGCTTGCCCCCAAGCTGCATTGGCCCACGATCCGGGCCCGTAGCTGGACCATCGCAAAATAACGTGGTCCGAAGATCCCGTATAGAGGGGCTTCAGAATCAGCTCTTGGGAAATTGATCGAGCGGCAGCGAAATTTTTTCGGCTTGGTTATGAGCCGAAAGTATTTGCGCTAACGTTTTTACCCGCTCGTTGATGACAGAAAGACATGCGCGGATTTCATCGGTAGTTCCACCGAAAGGATCGGCTATCTCCAATTGGTTCAGCGATCGCTTTTCAGCATACGCCCCGAGGAAAAATACTTTATGTCTTACATCGGGAAATCGTGAAAGCAGCATGCTTTCATTCTGGTGATCCATGACAAATATCGTATCACAGGCGTCAACCAACTCTCTTGTTACCGGTTGCGACCGGTGCTCCTTCAGCGAGATGCCCCATTCCGCTGCCACCTCTATCACAGCATCTGGCGAGGGACGTGGGTTGACGCGGCTTAATCCCTCCCATAAACCGGCGGACACTATTTTCAGTGACTGTCTATCGGTGTGTGCCAGCATTTTTTTCAAGAAGCCAGCAGCAGTTGCGCTGCGAATGATATTGCCTAAACAGACAAAAAGAATACTATTGACTTGGTCTGCACCACGGCTAAAAACCACCGGTTGTATTCGCAACAAACGCCGCAACTGTTGTTTCAAAAGGATAGGGCCCAGCTTGGAACCGAGCCTGCGATAGGTTCGGATTTGTATAAGTAATGCTTCGGGAAGAATATTCGAAATCAGGCGCTTTAGGTCAGTCTTGGCAAGTGTGGCAAGCGTCTCGCGAAGCTCCTGTATGGCTGGCATGGGATCGTTCAATGAAAATACGGCGTCGCGTGTATGGAAACCAAAATCCGCAAGAAATCGCAGGACCTCTTTGCTACGCGAAACTGGATTGATTTCGCTGTGGTGGGATTTATCAAGGATGTTATGAAGTCGCAGGATGTCGCCGGCTAGCCAGCGTGCCCGCATGCCAACAGTATAAGTTCTCGGAATCTCCGGCCGTTTACCATGGGCCAGCTGCCACTCATAAAATGGAAAGTCGACACCTGCCCGTGCGGCAAGGAAAAGCGAACCCCAGTAGCGCCCGTTGACTTCCATCAATGCGAAGCGATTGTCGCTTGGATTATACCGATACTCGACCATCGCGATGCCCTCCCACTCTATCTCACGTAGAAGTGCGACGGCGAAATCTGCTAACTTTGAATCAATCGCTTCTGCCTCAGCCATGATGCTTACGCCTCCGGTGTAAGGCAATTCGGTGATACGGCGGTGTTGAAACATGGCCATCGGCGCACCCTTATGCATAAGAATGGCGACAGCCTTACCAATACCCGGTATATATT
>JALYOY010000319.1 GCA_030856655.1 Pseudomonadota bacterium
ACTTTCTTCTTCAATTGAATTCAACACGCCATCCACATAGCGCGGCTCCCCATGTTCCTTAAGGTATTCCACTACCCGGTGCACTTCCTGATCGGCGACAAATGCACCATGCACCCGCTGCGGATAACCGCTACCAGGAGGCAGATAAAGCATGTCGCCCTGACCCAGCAGAGCTTCCGCCCCCATCTGATCGAGTATAGTGCGCGAGTCCACTTTGCTGGATACCTGAAATGCTACCCGTGTCGGAATGTTGGCCTTGATAAGGCCGGTAATCACATCCACCGACGGCCGCTGGGTGGCGAGCAGCAAATGGACGCCTGCGGCACGGGCTTTCTGCGCAAGTCTTGCGATCAATTCCTCGACCTTCTTCCCCACCACCATCATTAAGTCCGCCAGTTCATCTATTACTACGACTATCAGCGGCATTTCCTCCAGGAGTTCCGGCGCATCGGGCGTCAGACTGAACGGATTGGTAAGCGGGCTCTCGTTCTTGATCGCGTCGCGGATTTTTTGATTGTAACCGCCGAGATTACGTACGCCCAGCGACGACATCAGCTTATAACGCCGCTCCATTTCCGCCACGCACCAGCGCAGTGCGCTCGCCGCCTGCCGCATATCTGTCACCACCGGCGCAAGCAGATGCGGAATGCCTTCATATACGGATAATTCAAGCATTTTTGGATCTACCAGAATCAGGCGCACTTGCTCAGGCGTGGCTTTGTAGATGAGGCTCAGGATCATGGCGTTGATTGCCACTGACTTGCCCGATCCGGTCGTTCCCGCCACCAACACATGCGGCATTCTTCCCAGGTCAGCCACTACGGGATGTCCGCCAATATCCTTGCCGAGCGCAATAGTCAATGGTGACGCCATGTCGGCATAAGCCTGCGAACTGAGGATTTCAGACAGGCGCACCACCTGCCGTCTGGGATTGGGGATTTCCAGACCCATACTGGTCTTGCCCGGGATGGTCTCGACTACGCGTATGCTCACCACAGACAACGACCGCGCAAGATCTTTCACCAGATTGAGAATCTGGTTGCCCTTCACGCCTACTGCAGGCTCGATTTCGTAACGGGTAATGACTGGCCCGGGGTATGCAGCCACCACCTTGACTTCCACGCCAAAATCGATCAGTTTGCGCTCGATCAGGCGGGAGGTGAATTCAAGCGTGTCCGTCGACAGGATTTCCACATCCTTCGCAGGCTCGTCCAGCAAATGCAGCGGCGGCAAAGGTGAGTCGGGCAAATCGACGAATAACGGCGTCTGTTTTTCTTTGGTCACCCGCGGTGATTTGAGAATGATGGTGACCGGCGGTTCGATATGCAAAGGCGGGTTTTCCTCGAAACGCTTTTTCCCGATCTCAACCAATTCATCGCGTTTAATTGCCAAAACCGCGCCTGCTCGCCGATCCTGCCAATCTTCCCGGCGACGCTTGATAGACAACCAGCTCGCCTCAATCATAAAACCCAGTTTCTCGACGAAGCGCAACCACGACAGGCCGGTGAACAAGCTGAAACCGATTGCCATCAATATCAACAGTGTCAAAGTCGCACCGATAAAACCCAGCATCTGCGATAGATTATTGCTGATTATCTGACCCAGTACCCCTCCCGGCGCCTGTGGCAGCATCATTTTGAGCGAATAGAACCGCAGTGCTTCAAACCCACTACTGGAAACCAGCAATATCAGGAAACCAGCGGCTGACACGAACAACGGACGGCGATCGAATATGCCGCCGTCAAGGCGATGGTAAATCCATAACACCAGATAGAGGACAAACAACATCCACCACCACGCGGAAACACCAAATAAATACAAAAGCAAGTCCGCCAGCCACGCACCCGCAACCCCGCCGGGATTATGCGGTGGACCCTCTCCACTGTGCGACCAGCCAGGGTCGGCACGATCATAGCCATAAAATATCAGGACCAGATAAAGCGCCACGCCCAGCAGCGCAAGCCCGCCGGCTTCACGCAACAGCCTAACGATCCTGGTCGGTAAAGGATTGGAGCTCGGCTTTTTCGCCATTGGCTTGTTGACGAAGCTCATGGATGATATTGGGACAATAGAAACAAGAAATAAGGTCTGATTATATAGGGTTAAAGAGGGTAAAAAGCAAAGACTCCGCCATCGGCCGCCATTGGGTACAAGGTTTAAGAAGGAACGGCGGAGAAAGCCTGCATAAATTGTTAACTGCTACCAGCTTGAAGATTAATTTTATTACCCTTTGGAATACAAGCGCCTGCGCATCATGAACAAAGTTTTTCGTCCAGTATTTCGATCCAATGATGGACTGGCAACGAGGTCCCTCTTCGCACGTGCATGAGGCAGCCTATATTGGCGGTAGCAATCTGGGCAGGGCTACCTGATTCCAACGCCGCTACTTTATTTTTCAAAAGCTGTTGAGACAGTTCCGGCTGCAGAATGGAATAGGTCCCTGCCGAGCCGCAACAAAGATGAGCATCCGGCACGGTAGCCAATTCCAAACCTGCAGCAAGCAGAATCTTCTCAACTACACCGGAAATTCGCATGCCATGCTGGAGAGTACAAGGAGAATGGAAAGCAATTTTTGTTTTTTTTGCATCAAATGGCAATCTGTCGAGAAGAGGAGCTAGTGTGCTGGCCTCGGCTTCGAGAATTTGGCTGATATCTTTAGATAATTCCGAAATACGTGCCGCTTTTTCCGCATAGGCCGAATCATGGCGCAACAAATAGCCGTATTCCGTCACGGTTACGCCGCAACCGCTGGCAGTCATGACAATAGCTTCCACCCGCTCAATTTCAACCTCACCTCCAACATACGGCCACCAGGCATCCACGTTGCGGCGCATGTAATCCAATCCTTCCTGGTGTGCATTGAGATGGTACGAAACCGCACCGCAGCAACCGGCATCTATCGCCCTGATGAGGGATATACCGAGTTTGTCCAATACTCGCGCGGCGGCGGCATTGATATTGGGCGCAAGTGC
>JALYOY010000093.1 GCA_030856655.1 Pseudomonadota bacterium
GCCATCAGGGAGGAGCCGTCGTCGAGATTGACGCCACCCCAATCCCATCCGTCGGCGCCAGGGTCGAGGTAGGCCGTCGACCATTCATGGTCGAGCCAGGCGACACCGCTCACAGTTACAGGTTTGCCGTGGTGGGTGATCGTCCCCACTACCCGTAAATGCGGCTCGCTATAGTAGTAGCTGGCTTGCTCCGGTCGCGGTCCTTTGCGTGAAAAGCCGTTATCGCCCTGCAGCATTGGTGGTTGCGAGGGAATCAGTGATAAGCGAAACGAAAAATCTTGCGCCTTTATAGTGGTCTGATAACGGCCGTCTTCCTCTCGTATCATGTGCCAATCATCCAGTTTTACATCGGTGTTGCCTTCTTTGGTATAGACTAGACCGAAGCCTTCGCGTGCGCTCTTTTGGTCGTGCAGCAGTTTCCCGGCAGCCGGATCGGATAGCGCCGCATGCGCAATGACAAGCTGTTTGGGCGCAAAGCGGCTCGGATTGGCTGGATCGATTTCAGTTGCGGAGCGAAAAAAAGTGATCTGGAAGCCGAGCGATTTTTTGTCAGGCGTCTCCAGCCAGCCGGTTACGTACCACCATTCGGTGCGGAAGCCTGGATGGGCGCCGAAATCGTGGGGAAAGGCAAGCGCTACGCCTGGAACCACTTGGGAAAACCGAGGTAGCAACGGGGGTGACTCAGCGAAAGCGCAAGCAGCAACTAGATTTATCAAGAAAAAGAAAACCCTCGCTCTCGCGAATAGGAAGCTCCACTGTCTGCGCCTATTAGAACCACACATTTGGACGGTGTTCCGTTTAAAAACTTGCATTACCAATCCTCACGTACCGCGCGTATTACGTTGCCCGAAATTGCATGGCGTCCCGATGCGAGTGCGGTCAATGCAGCCGACACCAGCAATACCAGAGCCACCGCCATCAGCCCTTTCCACGGTAGGCTCAACTGCATGGTCCAATGGAACGACTGCGGATTCACAATGAAGACGAGGATCAGGCTGATGCACCAACCGAGCACGGCTCCCAGCGCAATGCCGAGCGCGGTCAGCAAGCCACCTTCCGCCGCCAGCATACCGAGAATCTGGCGGCGCGTCACGCCAATATGGCGCAATATGCCAAACTCCTTGGCGCGTGCCAACGTTTGTGCCGAGAAGCTTGCCGCCACGCCAAGCAGTCCGATAATAATTGCGGCCGCTTCCAGCAAGTAGGTCACCGCGAAACTGCGGTCGAAAATTTTCAAGCTTAGCGCACGGATCTGGCCGGGTTCCGAAAATTCCAGGGCACTGCCGAACGGCAAGCGTCTCAGTGACGCAATTGCCTGCTCAGGCGTTACACCGGCTTGCAGCCAAAGTGCCGCATCGTTCACATGTCGGTCGCCCGACAGCGCTTGATAATCCGCCAGCCGCATCTGTATGGCTCCGAACTGCCGCCCGTAGTCGCGCCACACGCCGGCGACTACGAAGGTGGGTGTAGAAACTCCTATTGGTAATGTCAGCCGCTTGCCCAGCGTATAACCATATAAATCAACCATCGCTTCCGAGACCCAGATCGGTATCGCGTCTTTTGGAAGTAGGGCGGGCGCGATCACCGCATTTGTCATTGGCAAAGTATTGCCGGGATCGGTCATGTCAATGGGCCGGGCAATCAGCGCAACGTTGGGGCGGCCTGGATCGAGCGTAAGCTGCGAGGAGCGGAAAAAATCGGCGCGGGAGATGCCGGGTGTGGCGCCGAGCATTTTGATTTCATCCGGGGTGAGGCCGCGCGCATCGCCGCTTGCCGCCGTCTGTACATATAAATCGGCCGGCAGAATATGTGTCAGCCAATCATCGACCGAAACCCGAAAACTAGTGACCATGATTGCCATTGCGGCAACCAGGCTAAAGCTTGCAAGCACTCCTCCCAAGGCGACAGCAGCCTGGTTGGGCGCGTTGGCCAGCCGTGCCAGAGCCAGTGTCGCCATTGTCGGGATCGCCTTGGATGTGCGTCCGGTTACCGCCAAAAATATTGCGGAGAAAATCAATGCCGAAAGACGCGGCATGAGTGCAATGCCGCCGATTAGTAACAGTGCCACTGCAAGATAGCCGAAGACCGGCAAATTAAAAATTGGCGGCAATTGCGTAAGTATCCCCGCCAGTGTCAAACAAACCAGAGCGGGCCAAGGTGTGGTTAGTTTCGAGAGCGCAGCATCTTCGCTTCCCGACTTGATCGCTAGCGCGGGATTGGCTCGCGCAGCCTCCCAGGCGGGGGCGGCGCTGCCCAGCAAGGTAACGCCCAATCCCAGAATGAAAAAAAACGTGGCGACAAGTGGATCAAAATGTAAGCTTGGTTTTACGCCCGGGAAAAACCCGCTTCCGAGGTCTCCGCCGAAAACGCTCAGTGCCGTCGCAGCCATCGCGTAGCCAAAGGCAAGACCGAACAGTGCGCCAATGGTCCCAAGGACCGCTCCCTCCAATAGAATCTGCCCCAGCAGTTGCCGCCGCGTGAGTCCGAGCACCCGCAGCAACGCAAACTGGTGGCGCCGCCGGACGACCGACAGCACCTGCGTCGAAAATACGAGAAACGCGCCGGTGAATAGCGCCACCAGGGCCAGCATGTTTAGGTTGACGCGATAGGCGCGTGACATATTGGCGACACGGGCCTCCTGATCCGCACTTTCTGCTAAAAAGTATTGCGTGCCTAACTCCTGTGCCAACGCCGCTTTGAACGCATCGTGATCAATGCCTTCCGCCAATTTCAGTTCGACGCGCGACAGTTGGCCGATACGCTGAAAGCGCCACTGCGCCGCGCCGATATCCATCACTCCGATGCGTTGTCCTGCGCGAGCCCGCACCAGACCACCAGCGACCCGTAGCGTGATGGCTTGCGTTCCAACCCGCAATTGCAAAGGATCGCCTCGCTTCACCTTCAGCCACTCCATTGCCGCCGGGGACAGGAAAATGGCATCGTCCGCCAGGATATCGAATAACCTGTCCTCAGCCGGAATGCCGATCAGGTCTGGCGCGATATCCGCAGCACGAAAAATATCCAATCCGAGAATTTTTAGGGTGGCGTTTCTTCGCTCATCCGGATTGGAGGGAACAGCGACATCGAGTTCCAGTACCGGGTTGGCAAGCTCGACATCATCACGCTGTGCCAAAGCTGGGTAAAGTGATTCGTCGAACGTGGATTGCGTACTGCGGACTTGCAGGTCTGACTGGCCGGAGAGACTTTTAACGGCAGCGGAAAATTCGTTGAAGGCCGCCGTATTGATCAAGTGAATCGCAAACCCGAGCGCCACCCCGAGCGCCACCGCAATGATGGCCACGGCAGCCTGTGCCAGATGAGCCTTCCATTCGCTCAACAACAACCAGCGGGACAACGTACCATTCTTCATTTACTTCGGTGCGAATC
This sequence comes from Pseudomonadota bacterium, assembly GCA_030856655.1. Taxonomy (GTDB): domain Bacteria; phylum Pseudomonadota; class Gammaproteobacteria; order Burkholderiales; family Nitrosomonadaceae; genus Nitrosospira. Next base: position 3,388 of record JALYOY010000093.1, read on the forward strand.
TGCTGCACGTGCTGAGTCTGCCGAATGCGCCGGATGTGCCGGGCGCAGCCCGTCCTTTGTCAGAACCAGCACCCGGTCTGCGGTCGCCGCAGCCGCGTGCGAATGGGTAACGATGACGCCGGATGCGCCGTTCGCTTTGATTTCTGCACGCATTAACATGAGGATATCGTGTGCGGTATCCGGATCCAGATTGCCTGTCGGCTCATCGGCCAGGACCAATTTAGGGCAATGGACCAACGCTCTGGCGATGGCGACACGCTGCAATTCGCCGCCGGACAGCTGGCGCGGAAAGTGCTGTGCCCTGCCGTGCAAGCCAACCGCGCCCAGCATCTGCTCAGTGCGATCTTCAGTACGCTCCCGGGAGACACCATTCAGCAGCAAGGGCAGGGCTATGTTCTGACTCAGCGTCAGATGCGGCAGGATATGAAACGCCTGAAAGACGAAGCCAAACGCTTTGCGCCGAAGCCGGGTCGCCGCATCGTCATCCAGTGAGGATACGGCGATGCCGCCGATAAGTATCTCGCCCGTGTCCGGGACGTCCAAACCAGCGATTAGATTCAATAGCGTCGATTTGCCGACCCCGGATTCGCCCATTATCGCTACATACTCGCCAGTACCGAGGGTGTAGGACAAACCCGCCAGCACTTGCCGTCCATTTGCATACGATTTGCCAATATGGCGCAGTTCCAGCATGTATGATTTCAGCTATCGAGCCGTCGAACAGCGCAGTATGAAGCCGAACTTTCTCAAGAATGGCTTCTCAAGAACAGCGCGGCGGGCGTCAAAAAACTAACAATAACGGCAAATTGCACTAAACTCATCCAGAAAATTGCTATTGTAACAGTGTTAGAGCTAGCTGTTTAAGTGTCCTTCCTCTGGTTGAGCGCTACGCCCCAACAGGCGCTAGTGTGAAGGTTGATGACCAGAAACAGAGAGGATGGCGATAACTTCTTCGTCCGTGATTTGGGGAAACTCCTTGTAGAACTGTCCCACTGCCTGGAAATCGACAGGAGACGACAGGCACACGACGCGGTCCGCACTGCCGCGCACTTTTTCCAGTGTATCGGGTGGAGCTACCGGCACAGCGCAGATCAGTTCCATCGTGTTCTTTGTCCTGAGCGCATGCAATGCCGAAATCATGGTAGAGCCAGTAGCCAGCCCATCGTCAACCACGATGACTATACGTGAGGCGGGATCAATGGGTGGTCGCACAGGGGTGTACTGCGCGCGGCGCTGACGTATCGTTTCAAGTTGTGCGGAAACTTCACCTTCGATGTATCTCTTGTTCGCCCCCGCTGTGCTGGCGTAATCCGCAACATAAATCCAACCGGTTTCATCGACTGAACCAATGGCAAATTCCGGATTTCCAGGTGCGCGCAACTTACGTACAAGCACTACATCCAAATCGCCATTCAGCTCGTCGGCAATTACTTTTGCCATAGGCACAGCACCTCTTGGAATCGCCAGAATTAGTGGACGTTTAAAGCGGTATTCCGAAAGCGCTGCCGCCAGCTGTTTACCCGCTGCAATACGATTTTCAAAAATCATAGCCAGCTCCAGTCTCGAGTCGTACTTATTGTGCCGGTCTGCACCAATGAAAAAACTTGAAAGGCTGCCGACCGTATGCGTAGCATTACAGTACGCACTATGCGACCACATTCACTGCTGGGATCCCCAGCAGGCAGGCAATCTCCTCTAACATGGGCGTAACCCCGGCCCTGCGGCTCGGCACGCGGATTTTTTCCCGGGAGCTGAGTGTCATTTGCGCGGGTCGCGTAGCCGGTTAGGTGCAGAAGGCCTTTCCTTTGTATTCAGGTTAGTTTATCTTATCCTTTAAAGCTATCAAAAGTACTATGAACTTGCGCGGGAAGCGTGCTATCCAGCTTCACCTTAATGGACTGCTCATCGGGAGGAAACAGCCATGAAATCCCTGTTGCAAATCACTACACGCGATGTTCCCCATTCTGAAGCACTGGAAAGTCACATTCGGCAAAAAGCGGAAAAGCTTGAGACGTTTTATCCGCATATTATGGGATGTCGTGTGGTGGTCGAGATCCCCCACAAACACAAACACCAGGGTCGTGCGTTCAACGTGCGTCTCGATATTACCGTGCCAGGCAACGAACTGGTGGTTAATCGCGAGGCGGATGAGGATGTGTATGTTGCGCTGCGCGACGCATTTAATGCCGCTAAGCGCCAGCTCGACGACTACGGCCGCCGCCAGCGCGGCGAGATCAAGACGCACGCGCCGGTATTGCGCGGCAAGGTGACTCGCTTGATTGCAGAGGAAAATTACGGCTTCATCGAGACACCTGATGGGCACGAACTATACTTTCATCGCGATAATCTTGCTGACAATAGTTTTGACAAATTGGCAGCAGGCAGCGAGGTGCGTTTTCTTGAGGATGTCGGCGGCGAGGGCTTGCAGGCGAAACGCGTGAGCACCGGCAAGCATGACGTGGCGGGAGGAGAGCCAGAATGAGCAATGGCAGGCCTAGAGGGCAGTCGTATCAGGGAAGGTGAATCGCCATTCCACGGCTCAGCGGTTATTCTGATAATGAGCAATGTGATTTTATGATAGCGATAGTCTTTCATGACAGTCACTCTTGACTCTGGAGATGCGCTGATTCTTGTGGATGTGCAGAACGATTTTTTGCCCGGAGGCAGCCTTGCCGTACCCATGGGTAACGAAGTTATCCCGATACTTAATCGTTACATTGCGCTCTTTCATGTTCATGGTCTGCCGATTTTTGCTACCCGCGACTGGCATCCCCCGGAGCATTCTTCTTTCCTGAAACAAGGAGGTCGGTGGGTGCCACACTGCATCGCAGCAACACCAGGTGCGGCGTTTCCCACCAGTCTTGAACTTCCTTCCGATATCCATATCATTTCAAAGGCCACCCACCGGGAGAAAGACGCCTACTCCGGCTTTGACGATACCCAGCTTAATACGTTGCTGAAATCGGACGGCATTTGTCGTGTATTTATTGGTGGGGTCGCTACAGAGTATTGTGTGCTTAACAGCGTAAAGGATGCCTTGCAGTATCGTTATGTGACTTTTGTACTTGAGGATGCCATACGTGCAATCAATATAAATCCACATAACGGTCGACATGCGCTGGAAGAAATGGTGCATCTTGGCGCGATTCCCATTCACTTCGAGTCGCTCGCCGCATGAATCCGCTTTCAAGTCCTCTGTTGACTGACCATTATCAGCTTACGATGCTGCAGAGTTATCTTGAGCAAGGCATGGAAGAGCGTGCGGTGTTTGAGTTCTTCGTCCGTAAGCTGCCGCCAAGGCGAAATTTCATGGTCGCGGCGGGACTGGCGCAAGCCCTTGATTTTCTAGAAAACCTGAAATTTTCACCGGAAGAGTTGGCTTGGCTTGCCTTACATTTCCGGCCTTCTCTCATCGCGTACCTTGAGCAATTTCGTTTTAATGGCGACGTTCATGCCATGCCGGAAGGAACCATATTTTTTCCAGATCAGCCTATCCTGCGAATAACCGCCGCACTGCCGCAAGCCCAATTAGTCGAATCACGAATTATGAATCTGCTACATTTCGAAACGTTGATTGCCTCTAAGGCTGCTCGCTTCGTGATAGTGGCGCCAGACAAATTGCTGGTGGATTTCGGCATGCGCCGTGCACATGGGGCGGAGGCCGGGCTACTTGCAGGACGGGTGAGCTATCTGGCGGGCTTCTCCGGCACCTCCACCGTGCTGGCTGGAGTGCTGTATGGCATCCCGTTGTTTGGCACCATGGCTCACTCCTACATCCAGGCCCACGAGGATGAGGCCGTCGCTTTCGAACATTTCGCACGCTGCTATCCAGATAGTGCGGTTCTGCTAATCGACACCTATGACACGGAGGCCGCCGCAGCCAAGATCGTCGCTTTGATCCACAAATTTCATGCGGACGGGATCAGTATCGAGGGCGTGCGGCTGGATAGCGGCGATCTCGGAGCGCATGCCCGGCGCGTGCGACAAATACTCGATGAAGGCGGACTGAAAAAGACGACTATCTTTGCCAGCGGCAGTCTGGATGAATACCGGCTGCATGAGCTATTGTCGTCTGCGGCGCCAATAGACGGCTTTGGGGTGGGAACTGCTCTGGATGTCTCAAGCGATGTGCCCTCGCTAGATTGTGCCTACAAGTTGCAGGAGTATGCCGGCAGGCCACGCCGCAAGCGTTCGGAGGGCAAGGCTACCTGGCCGGGGAAAAAACAGGTATACCGCAACTACAGCGCCGATGGCAGCATGTCCGGTGATGTTGTGGCGTTGGAGGAAAATGATCCTCATGACGGTCAACCGCTCCTAATTCCGGTTATGCAGGACGGCCGGCGCATCCATGCAGATGAAACGCTGGATAATATGCGCCAACGGACATTGGCGGGATATGCACGTCTACCGAAAGCACTGACCACCCTCGAGACGAGCCCAATTTACCCGGTAGTAATTTCTGCTGCGTTGCAAGCATTGGCTAGCCAGCTGGATAAGGAGCATGCCGCTTAGTCCGGAGAAAATAAACTTGCGCTTGCTTCCATCATGATTGGGGCATCGAAACTGATCGCTTTCGACGTGCTACTCTGCTCCGCCATTCGCGTTTTTTCCAGGTGACAGTGATGTTGGAAGCGAGATCAGAGCCAACACTTCGAATCCGATACTTTTTATTTAAATCTCATGGCGGCGGCGGGAAAGTAATCCCTTATTGTGATTTGCACATACGCGGAATGCCTCCCCACCTATTCGTAACGTAGAAATTCTTCTGCGAGCGAGTCAGCGCCATAGCGCCTCATCAGCACTTCAATCTCCGCAAGCAAGGTGTCGTCCTCGTCATCTTCCAGAACGCCATCGCCGACCAGTCTGGCAGTCAAGCCTCCGATAATGGCCTCTTTAACTGCTTCGAGAGTAGGCGGTTTTTCCCGGTTCTCGTCGTTGATCACAGCATCAATCACTTGAGAAAGCGGTTCGCTGGCGATGTTCTGCGCAAAGTCAACGGCGAGGGCATCTCCACCAAACTCGTCAATCAGTGCATCCAGTTCGTCAAGTAATGATGCATCGATATCAAAGTGATGCAGTTGCTCTGTCTCGCCGAATGCAGCAGGTAGCAAGTTCGCGATAAAAGCACGCACCGTAGCGAGTGTTATGGGTCGCTCGGCGTCCGGATCGTTGACCTGGCTTTCGATAAGTGCTGACAGGTTGGGGCTGACGCGGGTGGCTACATCAATAGGATTACGGATCATAGCCTTATCCTCCTGTGGAACGCTCTGGTAACTGGTAATGCCTTTCATGGAGCAACGTTCAAGGCTCACTTACCTTACTGATTGAACCGGATGCAATCTTGTTGGCTTTTCGCCTCCGCTCTCTTCACCAGAATATGATGACGACTTTCTTCGGGCCTACAGAAGACTCGGCGATAGTTAATGTCCCAAGGTCATTGCAAGTTACGCTCCATATCTCTCATGTACTTGATTGGATATCGGAATAAACATAGAAACGATGGAATCAGTTTAGGTGTCATGACGAAAAGTCAATGTTCGATTAAATGCGTTTTCGTAATAGCAGATAAAAAGCGGATTCATTGAGGGTCTGAATGGGGGGTTTTTGGTGAACTCCAGAAAACCGTGTACAGGCTAATCCAGTAAATTTCACGAGATTTCAGCTATTTACTTCTGCGCTGTTTTTATAACGCTATCCTAAAGGATTATTGAGCTCTTTGCTTGGTAAGCTTGACTAATGTCGGAGTGACTTCTTCTGGCGTAGAAATTCTTCGATTTTCTCTGCGGGAACGCCAGGACTGAATAGATATCCCTGGATCTCGTCACATTTTAGCTCTCGCAAACAGTCCGCCTGCTCTTTCGTTTCCACGCCCTCCGCGATCACCCGGAGATTCAGGGAATGCGCCAGAGAGATGATAGCGGAGACGATGCTCAAATCGTCGGAATTGTTAGTCATATTGATAATAAAAGCGCGATCGATTTTTAAGACATTCACTGGCAATTTGGCGATATAACTGAGCGAGGAATAGCCCGTACCGAAATCGTCTATCGCGACCTCGATATTCATATCGCGAATGATTCTGAGTTTTTTGATATTGGCTTCTATGTCCTGCATGATTACACTCTCTGTAATCTCAAGTTCTAGCCCGATTGTCACGTTTCCGGCACCATTTATCACGCTCGCTACCATGCTGACAAAATCCTTCTGCCGTAGCTGGATCGGGGAGACATTAACGGCAACCTTGGGGGGGTTTAGCCCGAGGGCCTGCCATTTTATCGAATCCGCTATCGCCTTGCCCAATGCCCACCGTCCCGCCTCGAGAATCATCCTGGTTTCTTCGAGCAGGGGAATAAAGCTCAATGGCGGTACGAGGCCATTTTCCGGGTCTTTCCAGCGCATCAGCGCCTCCAGCCCGCTGATTTGCCCACTTTTCAAATCGATTTTCGGCTGATAGTGCAGCACTAATTGTTCCTGCTCCAGCGCTCGGCGCAATTTAGTCTCAAGCTTCAGCTTCTCTGTGACGCGGGCATTGAATTCAGGGGCGTAAAACAGGTGCTTGTCGCAAGAAAGCTTAGCCTTTTTCAGCGCTGTTTCAGCGTTTCGCAAAAGGGTGTCGGTATCCCCGCCATCGGTAGGGTAAGACGATGTCCCCGCTCTGGCCGACACGCGTAACTCCTGTCCGCCGATCAGGAAAGGCTGGTCCTGGATCCCGAACAAGATTTTCTCCAGAACATGGGCTATGTCTGTGCTTTCTTCTTCATGCTGTATGGCGATTGCAAAATAATCCGCCGAAAGATGGGCCAGAATATCTGTTTTCTCAAGCACCTGCTTCAGTCGTTTTGCAAGTTGGCGTAGCAGGCTGTCGCCCGCTTGGTGGCCGAGAGATTCATTGATATTGCTGAATCGTTCGAGGTCAAGAATAATGACCGAAAGTATCTTGTGATCTTGGTGTACGGTATTGATTCGCTGATCTACCCGATCCAGAAACAAAGCGCGGTTCGGCAGATCGGTTATGGCATTGAAAAAAGCAAGGTAATTGATGCGCTCCTCTTTTTTTAAGTGATCCATGGCAAATGAAATATCTCCTGCCATCTCGATCAACAGAGCCATCTCCTCCTCGTCGAAGCATCCTGTTTCCGGCGCATAGAGCGCGAATATGCCGACCAATTGACCGCCAAGGATCAGTGGCAACACCACCATGGAATAATAGCCGCGATCCAATTCTGCGGCATGCCAGGTCTGCATGCGCTCGTTGGCCGTAAGATCATTGCAAATGGCCGGTTTGACCTGTGTGATTGCCTCCGCTATCAACCAGGAATTTCCCGGGGAATCAATTACGTTGGTCAAGTTGAGCTGTGACAGATAGCCATCGTCACGACCGGCCTTCGCCATTGGCGTGATATGCTGCGTCTCCGCGTCGAACATTCCGATCCAGGTAAACGCGAACTGGCCGTGATCCACGGCGATACGGCACGCTGTGTCGAAAAGTTCCTGTGTTTCGCGGACACGCACGATAGTGGTATTGATGCCGCTTAATACGCTGTAAAGTCGGTTGAGTCGAACAATTCTGGCCTCGTGCTTCTTGCGCTGGGCGACCTCCGCAGTTAGCGCCGTAGTGCGCTCCTCCACCAGTTGCTCCATGTTTTCGTGCAACCAGGCGCGTTCCAGGGCGATGCTTACCTGGTGCCCAACCCCGTAAAACGTTTCCAGCTCATTATCCTTGAAGAGTTCTTGTTTCGTGCCCATCAGATTCATGATGCCGCGGTTCTGATTGCCGATTCGCAAGGGCACACTTGCATGGCAGCGAAGGTCCGGAGTGCCGTCTCCGGCTCGCATAAGCCGGTTGCACTTTACGAAATTGATGACTTGGCCTACATCTCCATCGAGAAAAAGGCGTTGGCATTCGCATAGCTCCTCTCCCGCCTCCGCAGCCAGCAGTGATGGCGGGACGTTGCGCACAGCCGCTAGCCGAAAAGTATGATCATTCCGCAGATAAAACCATCCCGCTTCTACACCGGGCAGTTCCATCGCATACTCAAGTGCTTTTTCGCATACCTCGCGTTCGCTCACCGCTTGGTTTAGCCCTTCCGCGATCCGGTAAAGCCCGTTAAGCAAGCGGTTGGAGTGTGTCAATTCCAGTTGCCGTGCATGGAGTTCCTGGTTGAGGTGAACCGCATCCTCATAAATCGAAATCAGCAGATCGACGATCTGCTGGCGCTCGGCAGTTATGAAATGTTTTTGTCCACCGAGATAAATCTCCATTCCCATCTGCATTTTTTGGTTCTTGCGCAGTTCCTGGTTTATCAGCAGGTGGTCGATGCGGGCGAACAGATATTGATCTTCATACGGCTTGCGGATGAAATTGTCGGCGCCGCACTCCAATCCTTTCATAATGTCGTGGATATCTGAGAGCGAAGTGAGAAGGATTATTGGGATGTCCTTGAGATGCTCATCACGCTTGATTTCGCTGCACAGCACAAACCCATCCATCTCGGGCATCATCACATCGCTGATAATCAACGCCGGCTTCCGTCGGCGAGCTGCCGCCAGGGCCTCTTTTCCATTGGACGCCGCCATAATCGTATAGCCCTGTTCCTCGAGCAGATATCGCAGTCGTTCCGCCTGCGTGGGGCTGTCTTCTGCAAGTAGGATCTCAATGTGGTCGGCGTTATATTTTATGGATGTCATGAGTCACGCTCAAATTTTTTCCTTGATGGTTTACCAGATTTGTTAGTACTGCGGCAATTTTCTCCAGTGGCAAGACCAGCATTGCCGCATCCAGCTTGATCGCCTCGCCCGGCATGCCGTGTACGACGCAACTGGCTTTGTCCTGAGCGAAAGTGACGGCGCCTTTGTCCTTTAGCAGCCTCAGTTCCACGGCGCCGTCGCGCCCCATGCCTGTCAATAAACCAGCAACAGCATCGCAGCCGTAGACCTCGGCGACCGCGCGAAAAAGATATGAAATTGAAGGCCGTAACCCATGCTCGGGTTCATCCTTCGTCAAGATAATCTTTCCTTCGCGCTCTACCTTCATCTGGTATTCGTCAGGCGCGATATAGACGTGGCCGGGGAGCAGCAGCTCGCCATGGGCGGCAACATGAATAGGTAAACTGGATGAATTCGTCAGCCACTGGACGAATCCTCCTATGAACCCGGTCGACATGTGCTGCACGATTAAGATTGGTACAGGAAAATTCTTTGGAAGCGCCGCCAGGATAGCTTCGATTGCAGGTGGGCCACCGGTCGAGGCCCCAATGATAACAATTTGGATTTGTGCCGATTCGCGGACCAGACCCATATTAGCCGAACGCAAGGTTGGTCCCACGCTTCGCATGCGCGGCCAACGTCGTATTACCTTTACTTCCGACATCAATTTTATCGTCTGTACCAAATTCTGAGCCATGGTCTGATGATCTGGATTACCAATCCCAGCCGGGCGGCGCAGCACTGCCACTGCGCCAGCATCCATTACATCGAACGTTGTCACAACGTCATCGGGATGCTCGCTACCGCTGACGATGACAATAGGAGTAGGATCCGTTTCCATGATGAGACGGGTAGCTTCCAATCCGTTCATTTTTGGCATGTGGATGTCCATGGTGATCACGTCAGGTCGGTGGAGGCGCACAACGTCGAGCGCTTCCTCGCCGTTGTGCGCTGTCGCGATAACCCTGATGTCCGGGTCCGAGCTGAGAATGTGGATAAGGACTTCACGCACGACGGGTGAGTCTTCCACTACTAAAACGTTGATCATGGAAGGTAGCTCATGAGGGAATGCCGATAAGTCGCTGGATGACTTCCAGCAGATTGCTCTGATTGAAACTGCTCTTTACAATGTAGGCGTTGGCACCGACATCAATGCCGCGCTCGCGGTGCTCGCGCGATTCCAATGCTGTCACCAGGATAACCGGCAACCTTGTAAATTGCATTTCGGCACGGATTTTGGCCGTGAGGCCAAAACCGTCCATACGCGGCATTTCAACGTCAGAGACGACTAGATCGAACTCCCCTGTTTTAAGCGTGGTGTAACCGTCAATCCCATCCACGGCTGTACTGACACGATAGCCTGCTGACTCCAGGATATTTTTTAGCAGCGTCCGCGCAGTGATGGAGTCCTCCACCACCAGAATAGATTGCTTTCCTGCCCTTACAAGCTTCTCGGACGATAACCTGCCTGCGGATGTCAGTGCTGCAGCCCGAGGCTCAGCAGGACGCTCAACCGGATAATTCGCGGCTGATTTCAATAGATCAGCGACATTAAGCACAGGCGCCACTTGACCGGTCCCCAGTACGCTTGCGCCAGCGACATTGCGTACTCGCGTCAATGGCCGGACGAGTGCTTTGACCAGTACCTCCTGCTCGCCAAGTATTTCCTCCACCAAAAATGCAATGCGGGCAGGGCCGGAGCCAAGAATTAAAGCGCTGCTCACCGCCTTAGCCGCTGTAACGTGACGTGGCAGTTCCAGGACATCGCTCAGCCAGACCAGAGAAACCGGCGTTTCATCGACCAGGATCGTTTCACGGTTTTCCACCGTCTGGATTTCCTTGTTGGCGATCCGGATCACCCGTTCAACGCTAGCCGAGGGAATAACGAAAAGCTGTCCACCAGCATGAACGAGGACGCCACGGAAATTTGCCAGCGTTAACGGCAGAATGATATGAAAAGCGGTTCCAGCATCAGGATTTGACTCCACCAGGATGCTGCCACCCAGTCGCTCGACCTTTTCACGTACAATCGCGAGCCCAAGCCCGCGCCCCGAGATATCAGTAATGATGGGGCTGGTGGTCACGCCGGATTGAAAAACGAGTGCCATCGACTCCAGTTCACCGAGCTGTTCCACCTCTTCGGCAGAAACAACGCCGAGTTTATGAGCCGCGGTTTTTACCATGACGACATCGATACCCGCACCATCATCGGCCACAACCACCTCGGCTTTGCCACCATCTTTCTGCGAGCACGCCAGGGTGATCGTTCCGTGCGACGGCTTGCCCTTGCTCAGGCGCATCGCCGGTTGCTCGATACCATGGTCCATGCAATTGCGCACAAGGTGGATAAGCGGATCTTTCATCTCCTCCAGAATATGCCGATCAATTTCGATCTCGCCTCCGCGGATTACCAGCTCTACGCGCTTGCCTTGCTCGCGGGCCAACTCCCTGGAGAGCCGCGGGAAAATATCCAGCAACGACGAGAATGGCAGCAACTGCATCTCCTTGACATCCTGCCGCAGACTGTCGGTCAGGCCGCCCAGCGTGCGCTGATCCTGCTCTGTGGCACATTGCAGCCTCGCCAGCCGGTCCTCAAGCATTTTCATGTGAAGTTGCTCGGCATCCAGGTATTTGAGCAGCTTGGGAAGCTCATTTTTTCCTCTGGAAGTGCCGCTATCCTTCATGCTGCACATGAATTCGCGGTCAACAAGGCGCAGTGCCGGCTGAACATGCAGCCGCTGCTTTTTCCATGCTGCAAGTGTCGCGGTGGCCTCGCTCAGCTCCTTGGCACGTTGACCAGCCGCCAGACGCGGCAGCAAAAACTCCTCGACCTGGCGCATAACCGCATCGAGTTTTGCCGCTGACACTCTGACTGTCGCTGGCATTAGGCTAGCTGCGGAGGACAGCATACGCGTCCCAACAGTTGTATCGGATTTGGTTGGCGCGTCGACAGGGAGTACTGGCGGCGCAATCTGCGGTGCCTGGGCGTGAGCAACGAATTCAGGCAATGGCCTCTTTAATGTGTCGTCGAGCTGTCGAATTAGTGTTTCCATCAGAGGTTTTTGTGTTCCAACCGAACTCGTATCCGCTGCAACGAGTCCGCTTAAGGCATCGATAGTCTGGAGCAGCAGATCAACCAGTGGCGGCGAGACAGCGAGGCGCTTGGCTTTCAGGGCGGAGAACACGTTTTCCAGGGACTGGCAAATTGTTTCGATCTGCGTGAGGTTTACCGCCCGGGCGGCGCCTTTCAAGCTGTGGGCGTCCCGAAAGATCGTCTCGACGATATCAGTCCATTGCCCCCCCACCGGCAATTTTTCCAACGCGAGCAGTCCCGACGATATGGTTCGGAGATGCGCATCCGCCTCAACCCGGAACGTTGCGAGCAGTTTTTTCCAAAACTCATCGTTTTTATTAGTCATGGATCCATTCCGCTCGCGCTATCGCAACCTTGCCTCCTACCAAAGCGCGTAGCCTCCCGCCCATTTCATGCAGGCCCTGCGCTGCCAATTCTGCCTGTTTGGTGCCTACGACGTTCTGCTCACTCGCCTGCTTGATATTGTTCATGGCCAGCACTACCTGATCCATGCCTACAATTTGCTGCTGGCTGGAAGCCGCGATCTGCGGGGCTGCCTGCGCCGCCTCGTTGATGCTCGCCGATAGCAGGCGGATGGCTTCATCGGTATCGGTGGATTGTTTCACGCCGGCCTCTACCGCTTTATTGCCCTGCTCGGTAGCGAGTAC